>NZ_ASSB01000357.1:0-21060 GCF_000520755.1 Paenibacillus sp. 1-18 | reverse complement strand
CATCGTCACAATGCCACCGGATCTGCTCCAGCGGATCGCGCTATCGACAACATTTTTACGTTGTGCTGCTTCCGTAGCGGCAGATTGGCCGGAGATGGCTCCCATCTCATAGCCGTGCACACCCACATACGAATGACTGATTTTTTGGACCTTGTTACTTAATTCATCCGGACTCTCCAAATAATCATGCTGACCAGTGATTATTTTTTTCCCCGAGATGCTGATTAAATAGCTGTATAGTTCACGGGCCTGAGTAGAAGTGTCCGAATTAACAGGTTGTAATGCAGCGGCATTCGCCACAGACAGAGATTCACCAAAACCGACGGGCAACAAAGAAAAAAGCATAACTACGGGGAGTGCATGACGTATCAGTCGATACAGAGGAATAAAATTGAATCTCACTTTTTGCTCTTCCTTTCGGTAGCCAGGCTGCCATCCCTGCGGAAGGCCCTTTAGCTTTGCGTACCTGCCTTTCGACAGGGCTGCGTTTATCGTTGGAAGGAGTTTGGATTCCTTCTTACCCTAAGTATCGACTTTTTTTTACCAAAATTTAATAGGTCAAGTGCATGAATTTACAGCTTTTCGCGCATTTTCGACATTTCGGGTTATGAACGTTCGTTAGTTTTGTTTCTTTTTCATTTTCACAAAAAAATTTATGAAATAAATTGGTGACGGGAAATTTCATTCCAATCCATGCAAAAACGTACAATATCCTCCTCGACCAGCTCAGACCCCGTCTGCACCTCAATCAAATCCACATCGGTCACGGCCAAGATGCTATGCTTCGTTCCTTCAGGAATACGCACGACATCACCAGCCTTCACTTTGTGCAGCTTTTCATTCAAAATAATTTCCGCTTCACCACTAATAATGGTCCAAATCTCACTGCGTTTGAAATGCAACTGGTAGCTGATATTTTTACCTTTTCGCACGCGGATTCGTTTGGTCAGCACCTCGTTGCCTTCATCATACTTAACATAATCCACAACCCGATACTGCCCCCAACGACGCTCCTCGTACATCGGCCGCTGATCATGAGCCTTAAGCACTTCCTTAATACGCGGGCTTTCCGCCTTATTGGTCACAAGAATGCCGTCCGGGCTGGCGGCAACAATGAGATCATTGGTCCCGATAATGGCCACAGGAATGTCCAGCTCGTTAATGAGACTGGTGTTGACGCAATCCTCCGTGACTACTCCTCTGCCCACTTGCTGATGGGACATTTCCTCAGTGAGCGTATTCCAGGTACCCAAGTCCTTCCAGAATCCATCATACGGAAGAACCACAATGTCCTTCTCCTTCTCAACTACTTCATAGTCAAAGCTGATTTTTTCCAGAGATGCGTATTGCTTTTGCATTTCTTCATAGTTCAGCGGCAAGCCCTTGGCTGCCAAAATATCAAGCAAATAGCTTAATTTGAATGCAAAAACCCCGCAGTTCCATAGAGCATTGCGTTCAATTAGACGCTCCGCCTGCTCACGGTCGGGTTTCTCTTGAAAATGGCTCACTTCGCGGTAGCCTGTGCTACCTTGGGTGGCATCATTTTTCGGAATAATATAACCATATTTCTCAGAGGGATAGGAAGGGACGACCCCAATTAATGCAAGCTTGCCTTCACTCTCTTGAAGGGTGTGCTCCAACTGGGCAACTGTAGCAAAGAAAGCATCCTCTACATAAGGATCTACAGGCAATATAGCAATAACCTCATCAGGCGAAACACCAGCGATGGAATACAGATAAGTCGCTGTCAGCGCAATGGCAGGAAAGGTATCTCTACGTTCAGGCTCAACGATGATGCGTGTATTCTGTCCGACCTGACTCTGGATCATTTCGACTTGGGCTCTCCCTGTCGCAATAAACGAGGAATGGGATAACTGGTTGTCCCCCAACTGTCTCCATACCCGTTGTACCATAGATTCCGAAACCCCCTCCGGGCTCTCCAGAACCTTCAAAAATTGTTTGGAACGGGAATCATTGGACAAAGGCCATAATCTTTTACCGGAACCACCAGACAAAAGTACGAGCTTCATAACTCTCACTTCCTCTCTATAATGTGTGGGTGATCGTTCTGATGATGAGTTGACTACCCGCTACGGTATGGATTTGATCTTACGATCGCTGTTGCCGTGGGATTCTTCGGATTATATAAGACATCTAGTTGTAAGAATCCCTCGTCAAAGGCGACCGCTCCGCTTCTCCAGATTCAAATCCATCCCTACGCTACTCAAAAATGCATCATGCCGATCATACCGTTTATTGCAAAAGGCACGACCGGACATTATTAAGTCCGGTCAGCCTGTTAATGTTCGAGCTCGGCGTTTGCCTGCCGTGCTTACAAGCTTAAAGTAATCGGGGTTTTGTAACCCCTCACCGAGATTGCCTTCGGCAACCGCAATGGCGCCTTTGCCCCACAGGAGCAGCATAGCGTATCCGCATGGTAGGCTTGCTCCACAGGAGCGGCGCGGCACAGTTGAAGCCGCTCCTTCCGCTACGCCCTCCCTGCTCCCACCCCATAAGGTGGGAGATTAAAAATCGTGACTCCATGGCGGAAAACAGCGGAGCGGGCAGAATTGTTCTGTAGAAGCGTCAGCGTTTGCCTTTATCCCCGGATTTTAACCTTTGAATGTTTTATACAATCAAAAAAATCCGGGGGTAACAGCAATCGGAAGAACAATCTGCACGCGTAGCGCCTCCAACACCGCCAAAGTCACTTTTTAAGCCTCAACCTTATCTCTGTTCCACCCGCTCATCCGCGGACGACCCACAGAGTAGTATTCCAGCCCGGAGCTTTGAATCTGATCCTCTGTGAATATATTACGACCGTCAATCAGAACAGGCTTGTGCAAAAGGGAAGCCAGTTGTACGAGGTCGACTTTTTTGAACTCTTCCCAATCCGTCAGCAAGCATACGGCATCGCTTCCTTCGGCGGCTTGCTGCGGGGATGAGCACCATACAATATTCGGGTGATCCACACGCTCCTTGAACTTATCCATCGCAATCGGATCATACAGCTTCACAATAGCGCCTGCCTGAATGAGCGTTTCTACGATTTCCAGAGCAGGTGCCTCACGAATGTCGTCTGTATTCGGTTTAAAAGCCAGGCCCCAAATACCAATCGGCACGCCATGCAGCTGACCCAGCGATTCACGCAGCTTGGATACGATCATGAAGCGCTGGTCAGTGTTAACCTCGACCACTGATTTTAACAATTTAAATTCATAATCTACATTACCCGCAATTTGGATAAGCGCATTGGTATCTTTCGGGAAGCAGGAGCCTCCGTACCCGATACCTGCTTGCAGGAAAGAGGAGCCAATCCGTTTGTCCATCCCCATACCGTCAGCCACGCAGGTAACGTCTGCGCCAACTTTTTCGCAAATATTAGCAATTTCGTTAATGAATGAAATTTTGGTTGCCAGAAATGCATTGGATGCATATTTGATCATTTCAGCACTGCGGATATCCGTCACATAGATTTTATCTGTAAACACCTGGTGCAGCGTAACCATCGTTTCACGCAGCCCTTCGTTGTCCAGACCTATAATGACACGATCCGGGTGGAGTGTATCGTTAATGGCAGAGCCCTCTCTCAGAAATTCCGGCGCGGATACGATGTCGAAGGACAAATTCGTATGCTGAGCCAACACACCTTTGATCTTTTCGTTCGTTCCAACAGGTACGGTACTCTTGGTCATAATAATCTTGTACCCGTTCATCGCTTTTCCGACATCGGCAGCAGCCTGCTCAATGTAAGACAGATTTGCCTCACCGTTAGCCAGAGAAGGCGTACCTACCGCCAAAATGACGATATCCGACCGACGTACCGCATCGGCCAAATCCGAAGTGAACTCCAAACGACCAGCTTCCAGATTCAGCGAGATCAATTCCTCAATGCCAGGTTCATAAATCGGAGATTCTGCCCGGTTCAGCATGTCGATTTTATATTGCTCCAGATCGACACAAATCACCTCATTACCTTTATGTGCAAAACACACGCCCGAGACGAGCCCAACGTATCCAGTACCGATTACAGCCAGCTTCATTCCATTCATCCTCCTTTTAGAAAGTTCACATAGGCTTGCTCTACATACTTTTTCAATTGATCCTTGAACGTATTTTCATCAAATTTACGGGCATGGGAGATGATGTCATCCACATTCCATGCATGCTGCTCGACCCTAGCGACTGCCTCCAGCACATCGTCCACCTGATGTTTGCGGAAAAACACACCGTTCACATTAGGGACAATGGTATCCAGCGCGCCTCCGCCCTGAAAAGCGATAACAGGCCGTCCGGCTGCATTCGCCTCCAATGGCGTAATACCGAAGTCCTCTTCACCCGGAAAAACGAGCGCCCGGCATTCTGCCATCAGCTTGTTGACCTCTTCGTCTCCAAGTCTGCCAAGAAACTCAATGTTCGGGGAGGCTATGCCTTCCAGTCTTTTACGATCCGGTCCTTCACCGACAATCCGCAGCTTGAGTCCATTGCGCTTGAATGCCTCAATCGCCAGGTCAACGCGCTTGTAAGAGACTAAGCGGGATACGATCAGGTAATAGTCACCGATGCTTGTAGCACGTTTGAAACGGGATGTATTAACAGGAGGGAATATGACATCCGCCTCCCGTTGGTAATAGTGCAGAATTCTCCGTTTGACGACCGAAGAGTTGGCGACAAACTGGTCTACGTTGCGAGAAGTTTTGGCATCCCATGTTTTCAACCGATTCATGTACAGCTTTAGCATGCTTTTGAGTAGGTTGGATTTGGACTGCCGGGCCATATATGTATCGTAATCCCAGGCAAACCGCATCGGTGTGTGACAGTAACAAATGTGAAACGTATGTTTAGGTACCTGGATGCTTTTCATAAATGCGCTGCTGGAGCTTAAAACGATGTCGAAATCCCTAAAATCAAAATCACGGATAGCGATGGGATACAGCGGCAGCACTCCTTTGAAATTGGCCTTCACTCCCGGGATGTTCTGCAGCCAGGTGGCTCTAATATCTGCATCCTTCAAGTTGCTCGACAGGCGGTCGTCGCTGAACACCGTTGTGAAGATCGGAGCCTCCGGATACATATCGTGGAATACCTCTACCACCCTTTCTGCCCCGCCCATTTGGATTAAGTAATCGTGTGCTATCGCTATTTTCATCTGAATCATCCTTTAACGCGAATGTCGGTCAGACTCCTGCCAACAAACCCTTATAGTAATGAACTATATCCTTCACCGTGTTCTCGATGACAAAATGCTGCTTGACCCGTTCCATCCCTTTCTCACCCATTTGCTGACGCTCCTGTGGATGCTCCAGCATCCAGCGGATGGCGGTCTCCAGCTTGGCTGGGTCGCCCGGTTCAATGAGCAGTCCGGTTTCGCCCGGCACTACGGTTTCCTTGGGTCCACCCTCATTTGAGGCAATCACCGGCAGTCCTGCCGCCATGCCCTCAATGATGACCTGACCGAACGGCTCCGGCGTAATAGAGGTATGAATCAGCAAATCACAGCGTTGCATCAAGCCTTGAATGTCGTCGACGTGTCCCAGCAGATTGACATTATCCAGCCCGTATTCACGCATCGTGGATTCCAAGCGGCTTTTATATTCCTCTTCACCGAACAATGCATCTCCGGCCAGCCAGAATTTCACCCGCTTATCCGGTAAAAAGGAGCGGGCTGCTTCCAGTAAAATATGCTGCCCCTTCCATTCCGCCAGTCTGCCGACCAGTACGACGTTAAACGAGTCATCGCTCCGTGAGCTTGCAGATGTATCACGAGCTGTGATGGCTTTGGCAAAAGCGGAGTAGACGACGAGCGTCTTTTTGTCCGGGGGCAATTCCAACGCACTTAGCGTGGATTTTGAATTGGCAATGACTCCATTAGGCAAAAAACGCGACATCAGCCGAATGCCTTTGGCTACGATCGGCTTCAGGTAAGGCGGACCAATATGGTCACGGATGTGCCAAATCAACGGCAGCTTTGCCGACTTGGCAGCCACTGCACCATACAACGCAGACTTGAGCGAGTTTGTGTGAACACACACGACCTTTTCCTCGCGGAGCAAGGGCGCAAGCTTTCTGCCGTAAACCAGCAGTCGATAGGCTGCCGCAGGCGCACCCAGATTCACGGCGTTCCGTCCCCGATTACGAATCGAATCGTCCAGCGGAACAATACGTACGTCAATATCACGCTGCCGAAGCCGATCTGCCAAATCGCCCTCCTCCGCCAAAATGACAAGCGGGTCGATATGTTCCCCGATGTTCGTCAGTATGTTATACAGCGCGACCTCACCGCCGCTCCATCTTGCTGTATGGTCAATATAAGCCACTCTCATCATTTCGCTGCCGCCCTTCTGTCAAGGACCTGCCGGAACACATCTTCCACCTGCTCCGCTACATGTCCCCACGTATATTTGCTCAGCACATGGTCCCGGCACTCCCTTGCATTCGGAAGAAGCTCAGGATGATCCAGCGCACGCAGTAGTCCCTGAGTAATGGCCTCGCTGTCTGTTCCCTGGAACAATAGCTCGGGATGGAATCCTCTTAAAATTTCCTTGTTGCCGCCTACAGGAGTAGCCATTACCGGCAGCCCTGAAGCCATCGCCTCCACCGTGATCAGGCCGAAGCCCTCCAGTGCCTGTGTCGGCACCACGAATAGATTTGAAGCCTGATGATACAGCGGAAGCTCCTCATCTGATACATAACCGAGCAGCCTTACGTGGTTATGAAGATTGTATTCCGATACCTTGGAAGCCAATTCCTCCATCAGGGGGCCCTTCCCCCCAATCAGCAGCAGATGATCAGGATGACGCTCCGTTACCCGTCGCCATGCTTCCAGCAGCTGTAGCAAGCCCATTCGGTTAACAAGACGACGCACGGTCAGCACAATCGTCGCATTTTGTGGCAAATTCAGCCGTTCCCGCACCGCTCCCCGATCCTCTGCCGGATGGAACCTTTCTACATTCGCCGCACCGGGAATGATATGTATTTTGCTAAGCGGAACCTTATAGTGCTCATGCAAAATATCCCGAAAGGTCTCACTCAGCACTATAAATTTGTCCGCCAAACCATAGGCCTTCTTCTCAATAGATTTTGCCAATGTCGTCTTCAGCAGATGCTTAAGGCCCTGCCCTTCGATCTTCATTTCCTCTGTCCACGGGCCGTGGAAGGTAGTAACTACGGGAATTCCACGTTTTTTTGCCTCCAACGCCGGCCCGACACCATAGGGGGCAAAATGGGAATAAAGCACATCCACAGGCTGTTTGTCGAACAGCTCTGCTGCATATTTTTGCATCAGATCTCTACGCTTCCAAAGGGATTGCCGATTGCTCCCAATCGAATGAATTCGGATACGGCCTTGGGCCTGCGGTTGCTCGTCAGTACAGATCAAAGCATCCAGCGTATTGTGCTCTGCCGTCAGCTGCTCACAGATGGATTTGAAATACGTGTTTAGACCACCTGGCTGCAGGGACGGCCAGCTAAGCCCCGTTGCCGCAATGCGAAATCCGTTATTGTACGACATAGCTGGTTTCTCCTTTCTGCTCAGTCTGTTCGTCATCCACAATCTCTATCTTTTTCCGCCGCTTGGTCAACTCATAATGCTTGAAGCAGGCGAGAAATTCATACATTACCCAGAAGACCGCTACGGCAAAACCTGCCAACCCCTTGCGATATAAGCCCTGAACAAAATACTTCTGTACAAAGCGGGCAGGAGGACGCAGCAGCAGCCGGGTAATCCGAAAGGATTTGCCTTTGTTAAAAGCCGTCTCCGCTTCCAGGTCCGTATATTTGTTAAAACGGGTCATATGATCGCTGATGCTGCGGAAGCCGTAGTGCCATAATACCCCGTCCAGATGGACGATCTGGGAAGAAGCTACATCCGGCATTTCATGAACAAGACTGTTCGTAATGCCATAAATACGCCGATTGTACAGACGAACCAGGTACTCGCCTTTGTTCATCCATTTGCCGAGAAAATCGCCAATCCGAAACACGGAATATGCTTTGGCCGGATCATGGAGTGCTTCCTTCACCTTCAGTAAATCTCCAAGCAACTCTGCGTCCACCACTTCGTCCGTATCAATCAGAAAAATCCAATCAAATTCCGCCTTATCAACGCCGAACATGCGCTGCTTTGCATAGCCCGGCCACGGGTTGGAAAACACCCGACAGCCCAATGATTCTGCTACCTGAATCGTGTTGTCCTTGCTCCCTCCGTCAATGACGACGATATCGTCCGCAAAGGGCTTGCAGGATTCAATCGCAGCTGATATGCGAATGCCGTCATCCTGAGCGATAATAACTACGGATATCCGATTGTCCGCGGGAACGCTAGACATGTGGTTCATTAGCGGGTGCCTCCTTCTTTATCTAACCGTTAACTGGCTTTTTCCGGATGTAGTGTGACATCGTTGATCGGAGCCATTGAAAATCTTGTTTGGAAATAACCAGTCTTGGAATTTTCATTTTCAGAACGAATTTAACATTGCATAAAATGAAAACGAACCGTAGAATCCCCGAGGACAGCATAGCTATCCCTGCACCCGTCAAGCCGTATCTTGGAACAAGTATGGACAACAATGGAATAACGAGCGCCAATCCGACCCCTTGTAAAATGGTCACCAGCTTGGGCTTACCCAGCGCCATAAATTGTTGTGCCAGTACCATAGTTCCTCCACTGATAGCAACCTCAAGCACCAGAAACCGGAATACCGTAAGTGCTTGTTTAAACTCTGGACCATATACCAATGTAAATACAAATGGAGCAATCAGCATCAGCATTCCAGCAGCCAGAACGGTTAATGTCGAAGTCACGCGAAATGCCTGAAACGTGATTGCCACCGCCTCATCCTTATTCAGCCCGGAGGCTTTGGGGAAGAGTACGACAATAATTGAGGTTGAAAATACATTTACCATGCGGGCCAGGCTGACTGCTACCGCATATAAACCGAGATCAGCCGGTCTGAGCAGGCCTGCAATCAGAATCTGATCAATATAAATAGAAACCTGCCCCATCAGATCGTTTCCGTATGATCCCATACCGTAGGTAAAGAGATTTTTGAATTGTGTCCAGCTGTTCTTTATCTTTGGTTTGTACAGCCGGATCATTCGAAGCGTAACACCGATATAAATCGGCAAACCTGGCAGTAAATAGGCCAGTGCTGAGGTGTACGGACTTATATGACCTGTGAGAATCAGGATCACCAGACCCAGCAGCGTACAGAGCGGTACGAGATAACGAAACAAATTGTACTGCTTGTATTCCGATCGAACTTGCAGCAGTGCATTATTGATTTGTGAAATCGCAATGAGCGGACACATTATCATGGAGCATTGTGCAAACAGTATGACCGTTGAGGAAAAGGAGCGCAGCCAGTAAGGAATCAGAAACACTCCGACGAGTGTGGCCAAGCCGCCGAATATCGTAGCCAGCAGCAAGGCGAGTCCATACAGCTTGCCCGTTTCCTCCGGCTTTCTTTTCGCATTGTAGATCAAGGCAGACGGTACACCGAAGCTCATGCAGAAGGCGAGGAACTGGGACCAATTCACCATTGCGGTTTGTTCCCCGCGTCCGGTAGGACCCAAGAATCGGGCCGTCAGTACGCCAGTCAGCATATTCACGACGAGAATCAGCATGCTGAATATCATCGTTTTAACTGCTGCCGAGCTGTTATCCTTGCTTTTGGCAAAGCGGATCACCGTAGACCACAGTGTCCGGACAGGTGTGGATATTGTTTGTAAGTTTTGCACAGCCTTTACCTTCTTTCCGCGATTACATCTTTCGCCCACAGTCCTATTCCGATCATCATCCAGATCAGATAGCCGCGCATACCGGGAAAACCGTTATCCGATATCAGACTGGCTACAGCTCCGGCCCACGTGGCCAGCGCCAATCTGATGTAAGGCTGAGTGGAATCTCGCTCGGCAATACGGACAAGGAGACGCTTGATGATAACGAACAGGCCACCGAAGAAAAAGAATGCTCCGAAAATACCGAAGGTGAGGAAAATGGCAATATAGCCATTATCCATAATCCCAAGTTCACCGAGATCGCCGCCGTTATCCAGCTTGGTTCCAATTCCTACACTCCCGATCCCCTGTCCGACCGGATTGCCCACAATCGCCGGAAGCATCGTATTAAGCAGATCCAGGCGCTCATTGTACGAATGATCCTGTTGAATATCCGTCAAAGTCTGCATGCGGGCCACCAGACCCTCTGCTCCCGGGAGCTTGGGAACAATAATGTAGAGAAGAAGACCGACGACTGCTAGTTGAATCAGGGTCTTCCACTTTCCTTTAGAGGATGAACTGAGAATGTAAGCCAGCAGCATGACGAATGCAATCAGCCAGGCCGAGCGTACCAGCGTGACCAGGAGACACACAACCGTCAGCAGAATGCCAATCCATCCCAATGTGCCGCGCCACCGTTTTTCCATCAGCATCGGCACAAGGGCCATCGCCAGAAAAATAGCGCAGGGACCGGGCGAGTTCATGGAAGAGAAAACTCTAATTTGAAGCGGCTCTGGTATGCCAATGGAATTCATTTCAACATGATTCATCCAGAAGGCATCCCAGGGAGGAACCGTCAAATACTGAATAATGCCGTAAATCGCCACAAGAACAGCGATATTGGCATATGAATACAGCAGCCGGTCCAGCTCCTTTGCCTTCATGGGTTTAATCGCAAGATAAGGAAGCAAGAGCAAAGGAATTATATAGTTAGCTAAGTCATAAGCAAAAACAATGCCATTTTTAAACAACCCGACGACACTTCCGTAGCCCAATTCTATGCCAAAGAACACAGCAATCCGGGTCAGGGGTTTTTCCACCTCATGAATGCCCCGCAGCACAGGAATAATCAACATGCTGCTCACTAGCAGTGGTGCCAGGCTCAACAAGGAGACCGAATGATACGTCCCTTCCATCCAGTCCACAATGCGACGGATTTCCGGTCCCACTGCCCACACCAGCAATGTATAAGGAATCAGCAGCCGTGATTGAAAGATCGCCAGCAGGAAGGCTGGAAAAACGAGTGCTAGCAATATGGCTCCCTGCTGGCTCATGGTGGGATTCAGCTTGGCGCTGACAAATCCGATGGCGAGTGGCAGCATGCAAGCCAGCAACCCCGAGCCGATCATGCCGATTCCACGCCGATTCCCCAACAACATGGAAATCTGCTGATCTGCCAACCGAATCATATTTCTCACCCTTGACCTCCCTTCATCCGCTCCTGTTTGAACATTTCCTTAAATAGCAGAATAAGAAACTGGGAATCCTCAATCAAATATCTTTTCCACAAACGTCTAGGCTCCTGAGACAACCGCCAAAACCATTCAAATCCCGTCTTCTGCATCAGCTTCGGTGCCCTCTTCACATTTCCAGACAAAAAATCAAAGGTTGCCCCCACCCCAATCGAAATCGGAGCGCGGTAAGTCTCGTAATATCTGTAAATCCATTTTTCCTGTTTAGGCGCACCTACGCCGACAAAAACGATATCCGGGCGGGCCTCTTGAAGTAAACGGATAATGTGCTTGTTCTCTTCCTCATTTTTCTCAAAGCCATAGGAAGGAGAATAGCAGCCCACCACATTCATATTCGGATACGATTCCTGGAGATTGCGCATGGCCTTCTCCGGTATACCATCAGCTGCCCCAAGGAAAAACAGTCGATAGCCGCGATCCTCAAATGCCTCTCCCAGCCGGGTGAACAAATCCGATCCCGACACCTTTTGCTTAAGGGGCTTTTTCAGCAGCTTGGACGCCCATATGATAGGCATTCCATCGGCCACTACAGCTCCTGCGTCCGAATATACCTTGCGGAATTCATCGTCCTTGCGAAGCTTGATTACATGATCGACATTACAAGTCAAAATGTAGGAATGACGCTGATGTACAATCGAAGTATCTATAAATTCGAGTAGATCGTTAAAATCATAATTATCAAAGTTGACATCGAACATGTTCACTCTGCTCATCGTATCACTTCTCTTTGCGAAAATCGGTTTGAGTAGATGTCTGGTATAACGCGTTCAAATACCAGCAAAACGGAATAATCATCTGAACTGTCGACAACGTGTTATCTGAAAATGAATAGATCAGAAAGCCCGCAATTAAGCTTGCAAAATAAGGTTTGATTGATTTGACAAGCGACCGGTAAATGAGAACGAACACGACCAGCAATGAAAGCATTAATAGCCCGCAGCCGATATATCCCGTGTCAAAATAAAATCGTATATACTCGTTATGCGGTACAACAAAGCCATTGAATAGTGTCCCGTCGTTCGCGACCGTCACGGCACCAAGTCCTCTGCCTGACCACGGGTAATCATGTACTTTGTTCAAAAAATATTCCCATGCCTCCGAGCGCCCCGACAGGTCAATGCCTGTATCGGTCTCCCGCTCGAAGGAGCGTTTTTTTAAATTGTTCCATTGCAGGGCCACCGCCCCCAGAGCAACCAAAAACGATCCGGCCAGCGGTAGCAAATAATTGACTCTGCCCTTGAGGTACTGACGGGTAATATCAAACAGATACACAGCAAACATCAGCAGCAATGCCAGAATCGGTCCACGAGTACCGGTGGCGATCAAGATCAGGAAATTCAACGCCAGTACAGTGTAATAAAAAGCAGCCTGCTTCGGTTTGAGCTTGACTTCAATCAGAGAGACGGCAATTCCGAGAAAGGAGAGCATCGCCAGATGTGGCGGTATGTTCGCTCCTTGTATTCTCACCGCACCCGTAAATTCTACATCGGTAAACGAATGCAGCCCTACGGCCTGCAAGCCCAGCCCAATGATTACACTGATGATCGGCAATAGACTGATCAGCCGGATATGTTTATCCGCTACATCCTTTTTCCATTGAATTAATAGAAAAATAAAGGGGAGCGATAATCCGACGAACGCCTTCACTACAATCGAGTTCGTCAGTAAAGGCAGCCATGCTGAAAATCCAAATGTAATCCCCAGCATAATCACCAATGCCCAGACCGGATAGCTGAACTTGAGACGAATGCCATACACGAGCATGCAAGGCACCAGCAGAACCAAAATGCCCAATTTATACAATGACAAAATCTCGATGCCGAACACGCCACCCTGATACAGGGAATCTACCGATACCGCTGTACTTAGCAAAACCGCATAGCTGATGCGCTCCGGGTGGTGGATCGAAACGACCAGTAGAAGCAGCAAGCATACCGCAGCAATACTGACTACCGGCTGATAAGTAGCCGCAACTCCTACAGCTAGAGCGCCCAGCAGAAAAATAAAAACATGCTGTATGGTGTTTATTCTGGAAGTCCAAGGATAATTACTCATGTTCAATCTTTCACCCCGCAGCTGACTCGCTTTTCCGGTTGCGCAATGTATCCAGCGTCCCACGAATACTTTCAAATCTGCACCGGTTCAACAGCTTCCTGCCCTCAGTACGTGCCAGCAGAGAATCCACCGTGATGTATAACACTTTGGCTGCCGTCTTTGCCATCAGCATTACGTTGCCGAGCAATCCCACAGCCTGAGCAGCGTTAGATATGCCCTGACAGTAATAGCGATTCATGATCCATTCCTTCGTTAACCGTGTAGCCGGAACAAAATGCTTCACAGCCATGTGAGGATGGTACATGATCGTCCCACCATTTTTACGAATTTGCTCAAATACCCACGATTCTTCACCAGACAGAAGGATATCTCCCTTTCTGCCCAAGTGAAGCGGGAACATGACCGCAGCAAAGGCCGTTTTACGCATGGCCATATTGGCTCCAAACGGATTCAGTCCCACCGGATATTCGCGGACCGCTTTCCCCAGATCAATAATCGTATAGGGAAGCTCAAGCGGACCTGTTAGCCAACCCGGTCGTTCCGTCTCAAACATAGGCTCAATTTTCCCACCCATAGCCGTCAGCTCGGGATTGTTCCCGAAGGCCGACATAATTGTTTGCAGCCATGTAGCACACGGGATCGCATCATCATCCAGAAAAGCAATGACTTCTGCTCTTGATAACGTAATGCCCGCATTACGAGCAGCAGACAATCCTTGTTCGCGCTCATAATGATATCGGAGGTGAATATCCTGACCATGTGCAACACTAAATTTTTTGATCGTTGCCGCTGTATGATCGGTGGATCGGTTATCGACCACAATGATCTCGGCCAGTGCAAGGTCCTCCAGCTCCAACAGGGACATTAACGTTTTTTCCAGCAGGTCCGCCCGGTTATAGGTGCAAATAACGACGGATACTGCGGGACATCGCTTGAATGAATCCATCAGTAAGCATCCTTGGAGAACAGCATTTTAACGCCTGTTTTCATGATGATTTTAAGGTCGAGCCACGTATTGCGAGCATGAATATACTTCAAATCCATTTGCACCATTTCTTCGAAGCCTACGCTGTTACGTGCGCTTACCTGCCAGTATCCGGTACATCCCGGTGTTACAATCAGGCGTTGTTTGTCGTAATCAGAGTATTGTTCGACCTCGCTGGGCAGCGGAGGACGAGGACCCACCAACGTCATGTCCCCGACCAATACATTCCACAGCTGCGGAATCTCATCAATACTCGTCTTGCGCAAAAAGCTGCCAATCTTCGTAATCCGAGGGTCATTTTTAATTTTGAACATGGCGCCGCTCACTTCATTCAGCTCCATTAAGTCCTTTTTCAGTTCCTCGGCATTGGACACCATGGAACGGAATTTATACATGTTGAACAGCTTCTCATTCTTGCCCACCCGAATTTGCTTGAAAAACACGCTTCCCTTTGGATCTTCGAGCTTAATCAGCACGCCCACCACCACAAAAAGCGGAAGCAGGATGATCAAGCCCACAAAGGACAGCAGCATATCAAGGAGACGCTTTGTGACCAGGTAAGACGTTTTATCCTGAATTTGGGTATTTCCGTATGGCATGTAAAACGCTTTACCTGACATGACAGCCTCGCCGTCCTCCGGTAAATTTTCCATGCTCATGCTGACGTACCTCCTCTCAACCTGCTGTAGTTGCTTTCTCGGTCTTTTTTAACCATTCATTCATGGCCTCCATAACCGGATACTTCAGATCATCGCTGGCGAGTGCAAATTCAAGTGTGGTCAGAATATATCCGAGACGCTCACCTACGTCATAACGCGTGCCTTCAAAGTCATAGGCGTACACGCGCTCGCTCTGATTCAGCTTTTGGATTGCATCCGTCAACTGAATTTCGCCGCCAGCTCCTTTTTCCTGAAGATCGAGATATTTGAAAATTTTCGGCGAGAACACATAGCGACCCATAATAGCCAAGTCGGATGGTGCTGTGCCTGGAGCCGGTTTTTCTATAAAATTGTTCACTCGATACAATCGTCCGTCCTGCTGATCCGGCTCAATGATGCCATAGCGGTTCGTGAATTCCTGCGGAACCCGCTGTACACCGATCACGGAATTTTGGGTTTCCTCATACTGGTCCATCAACTGGCGCAGGCAAGGCTTCTGACCTGTTACGATATCATCGCCCAGCAATACACCGAACGGCTCGTCCCCGATAAAACGTCTAGCGCACCATACCGCATGTCCAAGACCTTTGGGCTCCTTCTGGCGAATGTAGTGAATTTCCACTCCCGAAGAGCGCTGTACTTCCTCCAGAAGCTTCAGCTTGCCGTCCTCCAAAAGCTTCGATTCCAGCTCAAATGCGTTGTCAAAATGATCCTCAATGGCACGTTTGCCTTTACCCGTAACGATGATAATGTCCTCAATACCAGAAGCAATCGCTTCTTCAACGATATATTGAATCGTGGGCTTATTGATGATTGGAAGCATTTCCTTCGGCATTGCTTTTGTGGCAGGGAGGAAGCGTGTACCTAACCCTGCTGCTGGAATAATGGCTTTTTTCACTCTCTTCATCATCGCACTCATTCTCCTTGCTGCATCGAATTTTGGTGTTGCTTACTTCACCTGATTCATCACAATTCCAACCAGTGTCGCACTGGCCTGCTCCATGAGTTGCTTTGTTTTGCGTAGATCATCACGTTTGGTCCGGCCGTGTTTGGCAACGAGAATCACACCATCCGTCATGCCTGCAATCAGGCGCGCATCCGTGTAGTTCAACGCTGGAGCCGAATCGAGCAGGATCATGTCATATTCACGTTTAAGCTCTTCCAGCAGATCTGTCATGCGTTCGCTCCCCAGCAAATCTGCTGCGTTATACAGGGTGTCTCCACCGGGAACAATAGACAACTCCAGTCCGCCATGTCTAACGATCGCTTTGGAAGAAGCGCCGCCGCGCAAATAAGCCGACAAACCTCCTGTATTCTCCATTCCGAATATCTCGTGCAGTGCCGGTTTGTGCAGATTGCAATCCACCAAAGCCACTTTCTTGCCTTCTTGTGCAAAAGTGACTCCGATGTTGGCGAGCAGCGTTGTTTTGCCCGCTCCGCTTTCCGGCGAGGTCAGCAGTAGAACCGTTCCGCGGTCCTTGTGCCCCATTACCTGCTGCCGGATGTATGTACGGAGGGAACGAAATGATTCAGAGATATACGATGAAGGATTGCTTTCTGTAATCAACATGTCATTCAATCGCAGCATATTTACGCTCCCCTACCCGTTCTTTAAAATTTCCGGTGGCCCCGTCGGTGTCCTTCTTGCGGATGACCGGTATAGATCCAATCACCGGAAGACCGATGTCTGCATCTGCCTCTTTTTCCGACCGCAGCGTGCCGTTAATGCTCTCAAGGAACACAATCGTGCCCAGTGCAATCATCAGCGATACGAGAAAGCTAATCGCAATATTCATGAGCGGACTTCCATTAGTCGGGGCAGGATTGGCCTGCGGGTCCGCTTCATTCAAAATTTTCACATTATTCAATCCCATCAATCCCGGAACCGTCTGCACGAATTTCTGGGCTACCGCGTTGACAATAGCTGCGGCCTCTGGATAGCTTCCGGCCTCAAATGTCAAGCCGATAACCTGACTTTTATCCGAGGATTTAATCTGGAGCTTCTCTGCCAGCTTTTCCTGCGTCAAACCGAACTCAGGATGAGTCGCTACGACAGCCTCCATAATTTTAGGTGAAGTGAGAATTTGCTTGTAGCTTTCCACCAAATTAAGACTTGTGTTGACGTCATTCAGATTGTTGCTTCCTTGCTTGCCGGAGATATGATTAACCAGCAACTGGCTTGAAGCAGAGTAGACTGGTTTCACGACATTGTCGCTCACAATATAAGTCGTTACACATGAGAGGATGACAAAAATCGCAATCAGCCACAATTTTTTTTTGATCAGGACCAGGTAATCCAAAATGGTTTTCTCCACAAAAATCCTCCCTCCTATACAATTTCTCTTCTTATTTTAAGTATGACTTTATTGTAACAATTTGCTTTGTGGACGACATGGAACTGAACGGCACTTTCTCCCTCACTACAGGGGAAGGGGATTGTATACTTTTGGCTACGGCATGGTATACTTTTGTACCATGCTTTGTCGATTGCGAAAAAAGAAATCGAAAAAAAGCCCCAAAACCACCCGAATTGGTGATTTTGAGGCTTTTTTTCTGCTGCTCGCACATGGAAGTGCATCGCAGCTTATGATGTCAGCGCATTATCATATTGGTTGGCTCGTACTTCGCCAGACCAATTGCATTGGCATACAACGCTGCCTGCGTACGATCCGCCAGCCGCAGCTTGGCCAGAATCTGACTAACATGCTTTTTGACAGTAAACTCACTGATAAATAACCGGGATGCAATTTCGCGATTGCAGGCGCCCTGCCCCAGCTCGACCAACACTTCCTTTTCCTTCGGTGTCAGATCGTCCGTTAGATTGCCCGCATCCTCGCGCAGCTTGTTTTCGAGAATAGTTGGATCATAATATTTGCGTCCTTTGTTGACAAGGTGAATCGCGTAAATTAGTTCCTCAGGCAAAGCCTCCTTAAGCACATAACCGTCCACGGAAGCTTCCTCCGCTTTCAGAAAATCTTCACGTGTTGCAGAAGAGGTCAGCAAAATAAATTTGCTTTTGAACCCGCGCCCACGCGCGACCTTGATAATATCCAGACCTGATTCGTCCGCTAGCTTTAAATCCAGCAGCACTAGATCCGGGTCCGTTTCCTCGATCACTACAAGCGCTTCCTGCTGATTCTGGGCCTCTCCCGCAAACTGAACATTGGGCTGCATGGATATAACAGCAGCAAGTCCTTTCCGTACTAAAGGATGATCATCGACAATGACAATTTTCATGATTCGGCCTCCTGTCTACAGTTCAGGATTTGCATAATCCCTATGTATCCGATTGTTACCGCAGATTGTGTATTGCAGAATGTTCACACATCTTATTCAAGGATTTTGCAAAATCCCTATTCATAAGCATTTACCGGAATGGACAATCGGATTTGTGTTCCCTCTCCGATTCGACTAGAAATATCAAATTCGCCTCCCATCGATTGAGCTAAATATTCCATATTCATCATGCCCAGGCCCCCGCCTGCACTGACCACCTCACCTCCTGCTACCATTCTCGCCGTCTCAAACCCTACTCCGTCGTCATGGATAGACAGTCTAATCACTTGGGGCGTCAATTTTAACTTCACATCAATTCGTTTGGCCAATCCATGCCGGATTGCGTTCCCCGCCGCCTCGGAAATGATGCGGAACAAAGCCTTTTGGTACAAGTACGGAAGAGAATAATGATCCCCATGAATATCAAAGTCGATTTGTACATGGTTCAGCTTGGAGAGCGTATGCAGATGGCTTTTCACCGTCCCTAACCAAGTTGAGCCTCCGCTTTTCTTTGAGCTTAGGCTATGAATTGCCCCCTTCAGCTCCCTGACCGCTTGGTTGGCAGATTGCTGAATTAGCTCGATTTGCTCCTCCACCTGTTCCTTAGGCTGATGACACCAGGTTTGCCGGAGAGAATGCGTTGCGTACACAATGCCAAACAAACTTTGTGACACATTATCATGCATTTCATTCGCAATCCGGTTTTGCTCATTCGTCACAATCAGCTGGTTTTCAATACGCTCCAGCTCGTAGCGCTCCAGAAACACAGCACTCAGCTCGGCCAGGAAAATCAGTTGTTGTACAAGCCAGCGTCTTCCTGTCAGACTTTGATCCGGCCCCAGTTGGAGACCGATAGTCGCTACAAAACGGGTCGTCATCGGTACTGTGATCATCAGAAAATCGCCCCATTCCGGCAGGTGTTTGAAAAATGGTTCACGCTCTTCCCTGAATTCCTCCCGATAATTCCCCAGCACCTCGAACAGCTGCTCCTCTTCCTCTACCGTCCAGCCTGTCTGGCTGCTTGCCGGCGCATCCTCCTCCTGACTATCTAACCAGAAGAATGCACGGCTCTGCTTCGTCAGCTTAACGGTATAGTCCGAGATGACTTGCCCCAGATTCAATGCGTCATTGTGACTGGTCGTCTCCATGATGTGGTAAATCGACTTGATATGATCCATCGTCTCATTGGCTTGTTCCTTTGCCACCTTCAGTTCGTCTTTCATGACACCGACAACCTGCATAGCCATCATAGTCACAATCAGTACTAAAAACAAATTGATGTTTTGCAGTGCAAGATCCCATAAAAAATATTGACCTGGTGTAAAAAAGATATAACAAAATGTGAGCACCAAGCCGATATAAGAAAGGAGGAGGGTCCAACTATACCTCATAGAAAGGTGGGCACAAGCCACCAACATAGGGGTTATAACATACCATTTGAATGGACTATCCATCCCTCCCGTCGGGAACAGCAATAAAATGATCCCTGCGGTTTCTAACGCAATGCAGCACTTCAAGACCATATTATGAAGCCTGAACTTGCGGTAGATCCACGTAAATAATGTAACAGAAAAGAATAGAAACACAATCAGTAATAGCTTCTGCCACACGATTAATCTGGATTGTTCGAACAGAAAAACAAGTGACGTTAAAGATAATGATACATAACGGTACAAAAAAATCATTTTGTCTTCTGCTGACTTCTTCAACTTCATCCTGTCACCCTATTCTGTGTTTTGAAGGGACGATGGGCGTATTGGGTCTGATTTGTGCACTATAAAAAAATCATAACCAATCCAAAAATAAATAACAAGACATAAACTCTTACGTAAACGGTTACATTCTAAAAAATTTGGTACTTTTTATAACATATTTACCGTTTCAGGAAACCATTTTCGGGGTAATGTCAGAATTCATGACGTTTGTCAAGGGTATAAATCACATTATTTCATCAAACTAAAAAAGGGGCTTGCTGGTACCACTGTGATTATAACAGCGGTATTCAGCAAGTCCTTTTTTAATAAACTGGGTGGGTCTTCATTAGCCCCCGGCACGCGCCAATTCACGCATATTGGCTTCAAACGCTGCCAGCAGGGCTTCGTCCCCTCTCAAACCAGTTGCTTCTTCTTTTTGAATCTGTTCAAGCATACGCTTGTAATCCTTTGGAATAACCCGTACAAACTGCTGAACCGCAGTCTTCCAGTCATCCAAAATACGTTGTCCCGCCTCACTGCCCGTATAAGTGACATGGCGCTGAATCAAGCCACGCAGCTCCGCTGCTTCCGCAGGGTCTTCCACACCTTCCAGCAATACCATTTCCAGATTACAACGGTTCAGGAACGTTCCCTCAGGATCATAGACATATGCAATTCCTCCAGACATCCCGGCTCCAAAATTCCGTCCGGTTCCCCCCAGTACAACTACACGCCCGCCCGTCATATATTCGCAGCCATGATCGCCGACACCCTCGACAACAATACGTGCCCCGGAATTCCGAACGGCAAAGCGCTCTCCAGCAATTCCGCTAATGTAAGCTTCCCCGCTGGTTGCTCCATATAAGGCTGTATTTCCAATAATAATATTCTCTTCTGCTTTAAAGGTCGCTTTGTGAGATTTTCTCACAATGACCTTACCGCCAGATAGTCCTTTACCAACGTAGTCATTGCTGTCGCCTTCCACACTCAGCGTAATGCCTTTCGGAATAAAGGCTCCAAAGCTCTGACCTGCCGATCCAATAAAGTTAAAGCGAATGGTATCTTCAGGCAGACCCGCTGCGCCATACTTACGGGTGACCTCGCTGCCCAGAATTGTACCTACCGCCCGATTCACGTTCGTT
>NZ_ASSB01000356.1:0-18437 GCF_000520755.1 Paenibacillus sp. 1-18 | reverse complement strand
CGGCGGCCGTCAGCGGGGCGGCTGCCGTCCTGCAGCACAACTACTACGGCTGGTTTGAGCGCGTAGCCCGTGGCCGCTATAAGCTGACCCCGTTTGGCGAAGCGGCCCTGAGCGAGTATGCAGCGGTGCTGCAAGAGCAGGGCAATGAAGCGGCTGCAGCAAAGACCATAAAGCCTGACGAAGGCGACGCGCTGCATCAAATCGCAGAAACGCCAGTCCCTTACTCCTCCGCCGCTGCTGAGGATGTGGAGGATGACTAAAATCAGGGCGATAGGTTGTCAGTACGCCCTATCTGTGTCATTCAGCAGTAATTTGCTGTTGGCACAGATAGATTCCCCGCCTCCTCTACGCTTGCTAGCTTCGGGCGGTAAATTCACTGATCGTCTCACCGATCAGATTCATGCCCATAAGCAGCTGCTCGCGGCCCGGATGGCTAAAATTAAGGCGAATATGGGACGCGCCCTCGCTGCCAACTGCACACAGCGCCCCCGGCATAAAGGCTACGCCCTTGGGCAACGCCGCTTTTAACAGCAATGCGCTGTCCAGCCCATCTGGCAACCGCACCCATACATACATCCCGCCTGACGGAATGTGATACGTCACGTCCTTCCAAAACGGACGCTTGAGCAACTCCAATATGAGCTGAAGCCGTGTTGAGTATTCCTTGTTCAGCATCGCCAAGTGCTCGTGCCATTGGAAACGCGAACGGGTCAACAGCTGGAACAGCAGCCGCTGGTTCATTGTACTGGACTGCATATCGGCCAGCTGCTTCAAGGCATACATCCCTTCAATCAGCGGTGCAGGACCAGCCGCCCAGCCAGTTCTCAGCCCGGGAGCGACCGTTTTATTGAAGGAGCCAATATAAAGCACTTGACCGCCCTGACCTGCATGATCCAATGCAAACAGCGAAGGATATGCCTCTGCAAATTTCCGACTCTGTCCATGTGGACTCTTGTCAGGGGCGGCGTCTTTTTGCTTAAGATGCAATTCACCATAAGAATCGTCCTCTACTATCAGCACCTGGTGGTGCCTGCACAGATCCAAAATTTCCTGCCGTCTTGCTGCGCTCCACAAGAAGCCGGTCGGATTCGTAAACGTCGGCGTGGCAAAAAAAAGCTTGGGGCGATAGCGAATCATTAAAGCTTCAAGCTTGTCGGGGATTACACCTTCCTCATCTGATTCAACAGGCACAACCTGCGCCCCCTGCATAGATAGCACCTGCAAACACCCGGGGGAGGTCGGATTTTCGACCAACACCGGATCACGCTCATCCACCATCAGCCTTACGATCAGGTCAATGGCCTGCTGACTGCCTGTTGTGAGGAGGATTTGCCCCGGGGGTACCCTGATTCCTTTTCGCTGCTCCCACTCTCCCGCAAGCCATGCCCGCAAAGGAAAATAGCCCTCCGGTTCACCGTACTGGAGGGCATCAGGGCCGGAACCAAACACATCATGAGCTGCTTCTTCCAGCAGCTTCACTGGAAACAGTTCTTGTGCAGGCAATTCTTCAGCCAGAGATATAAAGGAGTGTCTTCTCGCATTTTCCCGGATATGACGCACTGGAGAAGCCAACATTGCAGCCGTTCGTGAAGCAAAGGAATATTGCATGAACATCCTCCTTCTCCTGAAAATAGGTCATTGCCTCCGGGCTGACGCGTCAGGCATACAGCTGCTTTATCTGACGTGCATATAAGGCATAACGTTCAATTGCCTGCGCCCGGCTGGACACGCCTAATTTGGCATAAATTTTACGTAGATAATTATCAATGGAGCGTCGACTTACTTCGATCTCGATAGCAATTTTGTCATATGTAATGCCTTGTACAATACGTTCCATAATGAAAACTTCGGTTTTTGTCAATTCATCAAAAGGCTCAGAGGCTACTGGCATAAACGGCCAGTTCCCGCAACGAATCCAGTCCATCGGTAAAGAAGCAAATCCTTCGCGTAAACCGTTGATCAGATGGATAAGCTGGTTGGGTGACGCCTGTTTGGATAGCATTCCATTCGCTCCTAGCGAAATTAATTGCTGAAACAACGTAATATTATCCTCATCCGTCATAATAACAATATGGCTGTCTGGAGACAAGGCCCGCATTTGAGTCAAAAACGGTTCCGCGGTTCCCTCTGGCAACCTGTAATCCATTAAAATGATCTCCGGCTGAATGGAACAAGCCAGTTCAAGGCCTTCCGTTCCGGAGGAGGACATCCCTCTGACAAGTAAATCCTGCTGATCTTCCAAAATAAGCTTGGTTCCCAGCATACTTGTAGGATGGATATCTATAATGACCACCTGCCAAACTTTTCTCATGTCTTAACCTCCTGAGTTTACAAAAAAATACATAGTTAGCTAAAATGAATCTAAAATTAGGGATTGCATATGTAGAAATTGCGCGAATGTGTACGTATAGGAAGTGAAAACGATTTAATGAAATTGTATCCTAGGACTTCCTTCCGATGCAATCTCTTTTTCCAAATATTCTTATACTCTTACTTCGCTTTTGCGAAATAAATAAGCCCATGATAGAATTGGAACTGCAAAATAAAGATTGGAAATTTGATTTTACACGGGAGTTGAAAATCATATGCAAGTTTCACCTGAACACCCTCTTGCCGAAGCACGGCGGAGCAATTCAAGAAAGGGGTTGCCCGTAAAGGCTTTTCTGCTGTTTTGGTTTATTCTTATCATACTAGGTGCTCTCGCAACCTATCTGTATAGCAATCACTTGAAGCAGCAGATGCTAAACGAGATGCAAACCCATACAGACCAACAGATTCAAGCGCTCAAATCCGACTATGAAAAGCAGCTAACCACACTTTCCAAGGAAGTTATCGGCTTGCAAAGCAAAGTACAGTCCTTCAATGAACTGCTGACCTTTACCAAAGACAATGCCAATAACAAAACCGATAACAGCAATAAGCTTTATACCCAATTAAACGAAGTCAAGCAGCAGATTAATATACTTCAGAAAAAAATGGACTTGCTAAAATGAATATAGATGCAAAACAAGTGAATCGGTTCTTTATGTTAGCCCTTGCTCCTTTTATCGGCTTATTAGGGTGTATTTTGTTAGTGCATCCTCCCCTAAGCTTTCCAGGGTCCACTGCTCCGAGGCTGCAAAAAGCCGAATTGATTGTACAAACGCAAGTCGCAGGCAAGCAGCTTGATGAAGCCAAACAAACGGCAACATACACCTTGTCCACGATTCGCCGGACATCCGAGTTGTATAAGCGAACGACTCAAACGATGAATCAGCTTGTCCAAACCACCTCTACCCAGTCCAAGCGTCCCGCGATCATCTATGATCGACGCATTACCGCCAAGCTGGGGGTTCCCTATGAGCGTGTAGACAGCAAACGGATTACCATTGAATTGTTCAAGGTGAACCCGGGTGTCTATCACGGGTACGCCATGAAGGTTAAGTTAAAAGATCCTACCGCAATGAAAATGTCACTAGGAAGCGACAAATTGGGCGGCTCTGAAACAACGATGCGTGCTGTCTTGAGACATGGAGCTGTCGCTGGCATCAATGCAGGCGGCTTTGCGGATGGGGACGGCAAACGCTACCCATTAAGTACTACCGTCCTGAACGGCCACTATCTTACCGGCTTTCAATCCAGTTACAAGGATTTGTCATTCGTCGGACTAAGCAGCAATGGCAAACTTATCGGGGGCAAATTTTACAATCAAAGCGCTCTGGATAGCTTAAAGCCTGCCTTTGGGGCTACCTTCGTTCCCATTCTGCTCCAAAAGGGACAGGAGATACCTATTCCTGAGAAGTGGAAAATCTCGCCTCTGCGGGCTCCGCGGACGGTCATCGGCAACTACAAAGACGATCAACTGCTCATTATCGTCGTAGACGGCTACAATGAAAGCGGGGGTTCAGGTGCAACGCTCGAGGAACTTCAAGGGAAAATGTACAATCTGGGTGTTCAGGATGCTTATAATTTGGACGGAGGCGGCTCCTCATCGCTCATATTAAACGGTCGAATTGTTAACAAGCCATCAGATGGTCAACTGCGTCCGGTTCCTACTCATTTTTTATTCTATAAATAATAAACCAAATTGAATATGCCTTGCCGGAAGTACGGCTCCATTAGAAAAAAAGCATCACGAACGAATGTCGTGATGCTTTTGCCTCATTAGGAGGAGTACTGTGTCATTTCTGTCAGACATTGAGCACAAATATAACGGTCTTTAAAATCGTTCACTTGTTCTATTGAACCGCAGAATACACATTTCGGACGATAACGCTCCAAAATAATATGGTCACCCTGAACCAGAATTTCGACAGGATCTCCCTCGTTCATTTGATATCTTTTGCGCAGTGATTTAGGCAGGACTATTCTCCCCAGTTGATCAACTTTACGCACTACACCGGCAGGTTTCATCGTAAGCGTACACCTCTCCTATTCAGTAATAACTTCCAGTTTACTTTCCCTGCGAAAAACTAGGTACAAAGACACTATTCTTTATGTAGTATTCGCTGTCTTTTTGTCGAATCCTGCTGATCGCAGGAAATTTTATTACATTTTTTCAAAAAATCATGAACCATATCAAAGTATGGCACAGAATGTCTATAATATTTTATCGACCGGCAAGCCAATTATCATTAGCTATATTAGAGAATTTTGCAAATTAAGACGATATAATCTAACGTCAAGCCCTCAGTTAAATTCAATTTAGTAAATATTGCTCAACTCTTATCAGCAACCAAGGTCCTAGTACTTTCTTCGTGATTCAATTGGTTTTATTCATGATAAACCTGGAAAATCCATCTGTCTCAACGCCTCATAGACGATAATCGCAGCGGAATTCGACAAGTTTAGAGATCTTACTTTATCTGACATTGGCATTTTAATGCATGTATCCGGATTCGCTGCTAACAGCTCAGGAGGCAATCCCTTCGTTTCTTTACCAAATACCAGAAAGTCTCCATCACGGAAAGAAATATCGCTGTAACGCTGGTTTGCTTTTGTCGTCGCATAAAAAAAGCGACCCTCCTGATACTTCTCCTGTACCTCAGCAAAAGACTCATGGTATTCAATGTGGACAGCATACCAATAATCAAGTCCGGCCCGCTTTAACGTGGCATCGTCGGTACGGAAGCCCAGCGGCTTTACCAGATGCAGATGTGTTCCAGTTGCAGCACACGTTCTGGCGATATTCCCTGTGTTAGCCGGAATTTCCGGCTCGACAAGCACAATATGTAATGGCATTGCGTTTCGTTCCCTTCATCATTAAATGGTCCTAACAAATAATCTACAGCTAAACCCAAATGTATATACTGAAAACATACATATACATTTTAACATTTTAACAAATCCCCCACACTACTAAAAGCCTTCCCCTATACACGTTCAGGGAAGGCTTTACTTTTACTTTTTCGATTTCAAATAGCGTGTATCGAAATATATCCGTAAAATCAACGGTTACGTTGCTTGAAGCTATCCATAAACTCCGCCAAGGCCTGACAGTTCTCCAATGGAACAGCATTATAGATCGAGGCGCGAAGCCCCCCTACACTGCGATGTCCCTTCAATCCGATAAACCCGGCCTGCTCGGATTCCTTAATAAATTGTTTTTCCAGATCCTCATTTGCGAGACGGAAGGTTACATTCATTATAGAGCGATCTTTGCTGTCTACACAGCCACGATAGAAGCCTTCGCTGCTGTCAATACGATCGTAGAGCAAAGCAGCTTTCTGTTGGTTCACACGCTCAATGCCTTCCAGGCCACCTTCCTCCTGAATCCATTTCAGCACTTCATTCACCATGTAGATGGCAAAGGATGGTGGTGTATTGTAGAGAGAGTTATTTTTTTCATACGTACTGTAACGAAGCATCGTAGGAATGTTGGACGGTGAGGATGTCAACAGCTCTTCACGGGCAATTACGACCGTTACACCGGAAGGTCCGAGGTTTTTTTGTGCGCCTGCGTAGATCAACCCAAATTGAGTAGCATCAAACGGCTTGCAAAAAATATCACTGGACATATCGACAATCAACGGTACGGAACCCGTATCTGGAAATTGCTTGAACTGTGTACCTTCAATCGTCTCGTTGGACGTCATATGTACATAAGCGGTATGATCAGGCAAGTCCAAAGCTTCCACATTCGGAAGACGCATGTATTTCTCATCAGCGGAGGAGGCAGCAATATGAGTCTTGCCCAGCAGCTTGGCCTCTTTGTATGCCTTATCGGACCAGCTACCTGTCATTACATAGCTTCCGACCTGTCCTTCGCTCAGAAAATTCAAGGGCAGCATTGCAAATTGCGTACTGGCGCCCCCTTGCAGGAACAGCACCTTGTAGCCCTTCGGATTGCCCAGCAGAGATAACAGACGTTCCTGAGCCTCATTATGAACAGATTCATACACGGCTCCACGGTGAGACATTTCCATGATAGACATCCCTGTCCCCTGAAAATCCACGAATTCAGCTTGTACGCGTTCCAGCACTTTAAGCGGCAATGCCGCTGGTCCTGCATTAAAATTGTAGGCTCTCTTACTCAACAATTTCCCATCCCTTCTCTACTCTGGTGTGGATATTATCGCTATGATAGCAGTATTCATAAATGCATTCAAGACTTGTATAAAAATGTTTTTGAATTCATTCATGATGTGACAGAGCTGTGAATGTTATCATATTTGACATCTCCACTTTGTGATATTCATTTTAATGTTAAAAGGTCCCCGGCTATAAGACCGGAGACCTATCTTGAACAACAGCTTTTATCCGTAGGCTAATGTTTGTTCTTCAAGATTGCTGGACTGCCGATATATTAGCAGTCGAAATACAGGCTGTATTCGTGCGGATGAACACGGATGTTCACCGATTTAGCTTCAGAACGTTTGAACTCTACATAGTTATCAATAAAGTCCTTCGTGAATACGCCGCCCTCAGTCAAGAATTCGTAGTCAGCTTCCAGAGCGTCAAGAGCCTCATCCAGTGAAGCTGGTACACTGCGGATTTTACCTTTCTCAGCGTCAGACAGCTCATAGATGTTCGTGTCAAGCGGACCATAGCCCAGTTCGATTGGGTTCAGTTTACGCTTGATGCCATCCAGACCCGCCATCAGCATAGCCGAGAAGGCCAGATAAGGGTTGGCTGTGGAATCCGGCGTACGGAACTCGATCCGACAGCCTTTTGGCGTAACAGCAGCTACTGGAATACGTACAGCCGCAGAACGGTTACCTTTGGAGAATACCAGGTTAACCGGTGCTTCGTAGCCTGGAACGAGACGTTTGAACGAGTTAGTGCTTGGATTTGTCAAAGCGATCAACGCAGGTGCATGGTACAGAATACCGCCAATGTAATGAAGAGCCATTTCGCTCAGGTTAGCATAAGCACCTTTTTCGTAGAACAAAGGAGTGTCCCCATCGAAAATGGATTGGTGAACGTGCATACCGCTTCCGTTGTCTCCGAAGAGTGGTTTCGGCATGAATGTTGCCACTTTACCATATTGACGAGCTGTGTTGTGTACAATGTATTTATAAACGAGCAGGTTATCTGCTGTTTTCTTCAGTGTATCAAAACGGAAGTTGATTTCCGCTTGGCCTGCTGTAGCTACCTCATGGTGATGGCGCTCAATTCTCAGACCTGCTTCTTCAATCAGACGGCACATTTCACTACGAATGTCTTGTTGGGTGTCTACTGGCGCTACAGGTACATATCCGCCCTTCACTCCCACTTTAAAGCCCAGGTTGCCGCCTTCTTCCTTACGGTTTGTGTTCCAAGCTGCTTCCTCGGAATCTACGAAGAAGGAAGAGCTGTTCATGCCGCTTTCGTAGCGAACATCATCAAAGATGAAAAACTCGGACTCAGGTGCAAAAAATGCTGCTGTGCCCACTCCTGCCGATTTCAAAAATTCCTCTGCCTTTTTGGCAATACCACGAGGGTCGCGGTCGTATTTTTCGCCATCTGGCGTAGCAATGTCACACAGAATATTCAGTGTAGGATGCTGAGTGAAAGGGTCGATAAAAACCGCTTCTGGATCGGGCAGCATAACCATGTCGGATTCCTCGATGCCACGATAGCCAGGAATGGAAGAACCGTCGAAAGCAACACCGTTAACAAATGTTTCTGCATCTACTTCGGAAGCTGGCAATGAAATATGGTGAGCACGACCAGACAAATCTACAAAACGAAAATCTACCCACTCAATATTATTTTCCTGAATTGTTTTCAATACGTTTTCAACGGACATGTCTTCTTCCTCCCAATTTTTCCGAACATTAAGTCTTATACAACCCTGAAATGTTCATGATCGAATGTTTTTTCTGTCGTCATTATAAATCTCAAACATGACACGGGTCAATAGCTATGTAAGGTATTTTTTAAACTAATGTTAGATATTCTTACGCCCTTGATAACATTTAAATAGCACAAAAAGCCCGAAACATCGGGCTTTTAAGCGATTTTAATCTTGTTACTGCAATGCGGCAAAACTTTTATGCAATGATGTTAAGTATTCGTTTTAGGAAACAGTACTAGGGGTATGGAATGTTTTGCCTACTGCAGGAGCCAGCAATTCCAAATCTTTCAGCAAATCCGCAAATTGATCAGGGAACAGGGATTGCACGCCGTCGCCTGTCATCGAGTTGTCGGGATCTGTATGCATCTCAATAATCAATCCGTCAGCACCAGCAGCCACCGAAGCTTTCGTCATAGGAACAACCAGCTCACGACGTCCTGTGCCATGGCTTGGATCGGAAATAACCGGCAAATGGCTCAACTGTTGCAAAACAGGAATTGCGGACAAATCCAGCGTATTTCTGGTGTAGGTTTCGAATGTGCGAATACCGCGCTCACACAGCATAACATTTGGGTTACCGCCTGCCAAGATGTACTCGGCAGCATTCAGAAACTCGTCATAAGTGGAGCTGAAACCGCGTTTAAGCAGCACTGGCTTTCCACAGGTCCCCAGCTTACGCAGCAAATCGAAGTTTTGCATGTTGCGTGTACCTACTTGCAGAATATCCGCATATTCAGCACAGATGTCCACGTATTCTGGTGTCATGACCTCTGTGATGGTCAGAAGATCATGTTTTTTGCCCGCTTCGGCCATCATGATCAAACCTTCTACACCAGTACCCTGGAAGCTGTAAGGCCCCGTACGCGGCTTAAAAGCACCTCCACGAAGGACTTGTGCACCCGCAGCTTTAACCAATGCGGCAATCTCGTCAATCTGCGTAGCAGACTCAACAGCACATGGGCCACCCATAATCACAAGCTCGCCCCCGCCGATATTTACACCGTTAATGGAAATGACCGTATTTTCGGGATGGAAATCACGGCTCGCCAATTTGTAGGACTTCGATATTTTGACTACATTTTCTACGCCCTTCATTTGGCGCAGGTGTTCAGCCAGCTTGGGCTCTACGCTGCCGATCAATCCGATAATCGTGCGATCCGATCCGCGTGAAACATGGGCTTGCAAGCCTTCCTTTTCGATAGTCTCAACAATGGCATGGATATGTTCTTCAGGTGTTTGAACACCGGCGATAACGATCATATTTTTCTTCCCCTTTATAAACTTATTTTATTAATCACTTATGATATTATGACACTTAAACGCTTGTTCGCTTTTAAGCTTTTATTCGTTAAAGTAACTATACCTGTTTTGACTTTACTCGTCAATACTTAATTATTTCTCCATTTATCTTTACCAGGTTATCTTTACCTTAACAATTAAAAAAGGCTATCCGGGTATTATTCCTCGAATAGCGACTTTGGTCAAACTCTGTTATTTCGTTGTTTTTGACTTTTCCCGTACAGGAGGCAACAGTTTTTTTATATCAATGGTCCGCTGGATCTCCCATGTATCGGGATTAGCCGGATCGTACTGCTCCAGATACGTTATGACCTCTTTTGTAATCAGCGTAGGTGTGGAAGCTCCAGATGTGACCGCTACCTTTGTAACGCCCTCCAGCCATTCCCTCTTTAGCTCTGTTACATCGGAAATCCGATATGCGGTAGTGCCTGCGATTTCCTCGGACACTTGGGCCAGTCTGTTGGAGTTATTGCTGCGCGGATCACCGACAACGATTACCAGGTCCGCCTGCCCAGCCTGCTCGGCTACCGCCTCCTGACGCACTTGCGTTGCCAGACAGATTTCATTGTGTATCTCTGCACCCGGGAACTTCTCCAGCAGCTTCTTCATAATGTGCTTGATGTCCCATTGGCTCATGGTTGTCTGATTTGTAATAAGGATTTTGCCCTCAGACAGCGTAAGCGTGTCAATTTCCTCTTCCTTTTCAATCAGATGGACATGATCCGGCGCAACTCCGATAGCTCCCTCCGGTTCAGGGTGCCCCTTTTTGCCGATATAAATAATCTGGTATCCTTCCGATGACTTCTCACGAATCAAATCATGGGTCTTCGTCACATCCGGACACGTTGCGTCAACTGTAGTCAGTCCTTTGTCTCTCGCCAGCTTGCGAACCTCAGGGGATACGCCATGGGCGGTAAAAATAACGGTACCCTTCTCTACCTGGCTTAAAATCTCCATACGATTCGGGCCGTCCAATGTAATAATCCCTTCATCTTCAAAGGAATTGGTGACATGGCTGTTATGCACAATCATGCCCAATATATAAATAGGCCGGGGTAAGTCCAGGTTTCTGGCAGCCTGACGAGCCAATACCATGGCATCAACTACGCCATAGCAGTAACCCCGGGGTGAAATCCTGAGTACATCCAAAAATAGCACCCGCTTTCTTCGACACAGTATACCGCTCCAATAACGGGGTAGCGGTGGGCATCCAAGCCTCTACCGGCCAATTCTATGATGTCGTTGCCTTCCTATTATAACTTATTCCAAAGGCGCGGAAAAGCTGACTGGAAGCCAGATGATAAATGTCGTTCCTTCTCCTTGGCGTGTAACCACTTCCACTGACCCATGGTGCTCATCAATAATCCACTTGGCAATGGACAGTCCCAAACCGATTCCCTCCGTCACACCGCGCGACTCATCTGCCCGGTAAAAGCGGTCAAAAATAAAGGGAACCTGACTCTTGTCCATCCCAATGCCTGTGTCACTGATCCGCAGACCCACCTGCCCCTGATAAACAATAGCATCAAATCGGACAGTGCCTTCAGGAGTATACTTAAACGCATTATCAATAAAAATAAATAACATCTGCTGCAAATAATCCTTGCTGCCTTCCATATAAATGCCATTCAGCAGCGAAAAGTCGCCCACATTCCATTCGGCTGTTCGCTCCAGAAATTGAGCACGACGTGCAACCTCATTTACAAGCGGTTCCAGTGCGACGGGGTTCTTATCGAATGTTTTCCCCGTATCTGCTCTGGCAAGTGACAGCATATCGCTTACCAAACGGCTCATCCGCTGGCCTTCATCGGCCATGTCATTCAGCGCCTCCATAGACAGCTCACGAATCATCGCTTCATCCATATTCGGTCGCTCTCCCGGCTCGGTAGTCCACATTTTAACCAAAAAATCAACGTTGCCGCGAATCGTCGTAAGCGGTGTACGCAGCTCATGGGAAGCATCGGCCACAAAACGGCGCTGTGCACCGTATGCATCCTCCAGCTCCTTGTAAAACGCCTCTGTACGCCCTAGCATATTATTAACCGTTCCAATGAGCTGCCCAATTTCATCTGCCGGTCCGTCATATTCAATACGAACACTCAAATCGTTACTGGATTGAATCTGATTTGCCCCCTCAATCACCTTGACCAGCGGCTTCATGGACTTGCGTGCCAAAAAGAGGCCTGAGGTGGCAGCGGCGAGTAAGGCAAATAACGAACCGTATACAAGCACACTTTGCAGCCTGTTCATGAGCCGGTCCTGAGAGCCTGTGAATTGCCCCACCTGTAGCATTCCAACTACCAGGTCAGCGGCCTTGATTGGCTGCTGATAAATCATAAAGGAATCCCCTTTTACGCTCACACGTCGAATTCCTTCATTTTGAATTGCTCCTTCCACTGTAGCTGGCACCGGAAAGGTGATATTGAGGTCTTTCATATTTTGAGTCGTTTTGGTTACTCCTGACGTGTAATTATAAATTTGTACATATAGCTGTGAGTCATCAATTCCACGTCCCTGCTTTAAGCCCAAATCCAGATTGGGAACTTCAAACAATCCACCTTTGATCGTAAGCGATAGCGATAGCTGCTTGTTAATCCGTGGCGTCTGAGTCATAAGCTGGCTTTTCACTTCAGTGTATGTGTAATAACAAACCAGTCCGTAAATAGCCAGACCAAAAATGACAAGCACTATAGCCAAGATGCTCGAATACCAAGCTGTCAGCCGCCACCGAATAGACATATTACATATCACCTCTTAAAATATAGCCGGCTCCCCGAATGGTGCGAATGAGTCGTTTGCCGCCATCCTGCTCCGTTTTTTGTCGCAGCATGGCAATATACACCTCCAGCACATTCGATTCCCCGCTATAGTCATAACCCCAAATTTTGTCCATGATCAAATCGCGTGACAGAACACGTTTCGGGTTTTGCATAAACAAATGGAGCAGTTCAAATTCTTTTGCTGTCAGCTCCAAACGTTTACTGCCACGAAACACCTCACGCGATTCGTTATCCAGCTGCAGGTCCTCGAAAGTAAGTCGGTTTCCGTTATTGTCCTGTTGTTCGGTTTTACGCCGCAAAAGCGCTCTCACCCGTGCCAGCAGTTCCTCAAGCGCAAACGGCTTGACGAGGTAATCGTCAGCTCCCAAATCCAAGCCCTTAACCCGATTCTCCACCTCGTCCTTGGCTGTAAGCATCAGTACGGGTACCGTGCTTCCGCCCTCGCGCATGCGACGGCATACCTCAAAACCATCCACCTGCGGCATCATGACATCCAGCACGACAACATCAGGCTCAGCTGTCAGCATTTTATTCAATCCTTCTGCTCCGTTGGCGGCCGTCAGCACTTCATAGCCTTCAAAAGCCAACCCTCTGCGCAGCATGGATACAATTTTCTCATCGTCATCAATAATCAGAACGGTAGAACGCATACACGATCGAACTCCTTTATCATCTTCTTTTCACTCTATTGTAGCAGGAGTAGACGCATGTAGCACCTTGCCGCCGCATACAGCAAGAAACGGAAGGAATCTTCCTTCCGTTTCCAGTTCCAGCTTCACTATATAGAAGTCATCAGCTTATTGTTGAAGAGTTGAGCTAAAGTCATTTTTGTTGCCTATTTTCAGCTGAATGTCCTTTTTCTGTCCGGCCCGTTCGATGTTAAGTGTCAGTGCTGTACCTACCTTTTGTTTCTGGATGAACTCAATCAGCTCTTGAGATGTGCTATAAGGCGTGCCATTGGCTCCGATAATCACATCGTAAGGACGCAGATCCGCCTGATAAGCAGGCGACTTGTAAATAATATCGCGCACAACCGAACCTTCGGTTAGGGATGTACCCAATTCCTTGGCGACTTCAGGGCTCAGATTTAACAGACTTGCACCAATGAAAGGTACGGGTTCTTTGGGGATCGGCTGATTATTTTTCAGCTTATCGACAACTTCCAAAATCGTATTGGACGGAATCGCAAAACCAATTCCCTGTGCGTCTGCACTCACAGCTACGTTCATACCAATAACCTGTCCTTGCAAATTCAACAGCGGTCCACCAGAGTTACCTGGGTTAATGGACGCATCCGTCTGAATGAGATGCTTGTATTGGGTTGGTTTTCCAGTCGATTCACTATTAATGGTGATTGTACGTTCTTTCGCACTCAGCACCCCGGCTGTTACCGAATGTTCAAAACCTTCAGGATTGCCGATAGCTACCATCCACTCACCAACTTTAGCGTTATCAGAGTTACCCAGCGTTACTGTCGGGAAGTTATTTTTACCGTCAATTTTAAGTACCGCCAAATCAAGGTCTGCATTTTTGCCCAATACTTTAGCCTCATACGGCTTATTGGTTCCCTCTACTGTAACCTGAACAACGTTTGCACCTTCAACAACATGGTTGTTAGTCAGAACGTAACCTGATTTATCAAAAATAAAACCGGAACCAATACCAAGCGGGGTCAGTTGTCCGCTATTGCTACCTTCGTTTCCATTACTGCTACCGCTGTTCCCATCGCCATCTCCATATTGATTCCCAAAGAAGTATTGGTACAATGGGTCATTGAAATAAGGGCTGCTTTGTCTGCCACCACTACTGGATTGCTTGGCAAGCGTTTCGATTTTGACAACAGCCGGCCCTGCCTTGGCTACCACGGATTGAACATCAGCAGTACCTGAAGGCATCACAGCCGGAACTGCACTTGGAGTAGAATTCGTTGTTCCTGAATTAGTCGTTTCTCCGCTTTCCGCTACCGCTGAAGTCATTGCCGTCTCCGGTGTAAACATATTGGTTCTGTCAGCTGTATACATCAATACTGTAATAACCAGCATTCCGGCCAGAAAAGACAGGAAAATCGTTTTTATCTGCGACTTGGGCTTATTCGGCTTGAATTGCCAGTTGCCATTATTCCGTCCTGAACCATCCTGTTGCTCAGGTCCGGCTCGATGGTAGGAGGGAGGAAAAGATCTTACCGCCTGTGGTGGTGTAATCTCTACGTCGTTCTCCACCATCTGCCCTTCTTTGCGCTGTCCGTCCGATTGAACTGAAGAAAAGGGACCATAGGAATAATAATATGAGGAACCATTTGATTCGTTCTGTCGAGTTGTTGTATCGGCATCAACCTGATCGTTGTCGTTCCGGCGTCCGGAATTATTATTTTTGAATTCGTCCATTGTATATCTCCTCCCAAACCCTATGCTTCAAGGTGGTGTTGTTTAACTGACTTTATTTTGCACTTTAAACCTTAATTCCACCTTAAAAAAAATTAAAAAGGAGATAAAACCTTAGTCCTATATGTATTTAATCATTTTCACTTCATACGAAATGCCCCGGAAAGTTCCGAGGCATTGTCGATTATATATGCTGTTTTATTTCGTGTTAAAGTTTTCATCGAACTTTTGGTTCGGTGTTTGAGCATTGCTTTGAATTTTGCTACGACTGGAGTTTTGTACTTTTTGCGCTACTACGCTTGTACCGCCTTGATCTGTCGCAAATTCTTCATCATATTTCTCATTTGGTGTTTGGAAGTTGTCTTGAATTTTATTTTGTTCAGACTGCTTCACCTTTTGAGAAACAACACCTACCGAATTGTCTTGCGCAAATTCCGCTTTAAACTGGTTACCAACGTTTGCTTTGAATCCTTTGTTCGTGAAAGAACTTCCGCCTTGATTTTGATTTGGCATAATTTCTAACCTCCCAATAAATTTTGTGGGATAAGCTCATCCCGCAACATATTATGTGAAGTCAGACAGGACAATATTCAAGGATTAAATGGAAGCATCCAGTGTTGAGCTCGGAATGGATTTATGCGTTTCTATCGCCTTTTGGAGCGATCGTATCATCTTTTCCGTACATTTTCCGCTTCCTTTTTTTATAATTTGAACATTCACGTCTTTCTTACCCCATTCGGAGTATACCTGCCGGGTTGTTTTAAAATACAAGTCAATTTTGTTGCCCTTAATCGCTGATCCTGTATCTGCCACAATGCCGTAGCCGTAACCTGGAATGTACAAAATGCTGCCCAAGGGAAACGTCTTGGGATCAGCCGCAATCGTGGACAATGTGTTTTTGTCACGACGCACTTTCACACCGGAATACGTAATACCGTAACCGGGATGGTTTGGCCTTTTGCCAGTGGATTCATAGCCTGCTGTATATCCTGTTGCCGTGACCGTCATAGTCGTAATGACCTGTCCTTCAGGCGGGGCTAAAACAGGTGTTGATTGCCATTTCTTATGCTGGACCGGTTCTTTGTGACCGTATACTTCATTACCAGGCAGGATCATACAGCCTGCAATGAGGATAGTGCCCAAAATCCGTTTCCATACCAACATGGATCTCATAAAAAACCTCCCCTTGAGGCAAAGGCTTTCCAGAAATCCGTTGGATTATACAAACATTTTATTATTTTTGAACATCCTGATCTGGATAAAGTCTGCTCAGCTTTACCTTATCTTCAAAAATATGCAGCAGCGTTCGAACAATGGGGGTGTGCTCATCATGTGTATGCAATATAATGGAAGCAGGAGAAATCGAAATAAGGGTGCTCACGATTCGATCCTCAACCTCCATTTCCAGCTCAATTCCCGGCATCTCCACTACGATGTCATCTGTATCGGGAGTTGGTAAAGGGACCATAGCGCTATCGAGAATGATAAAATCGTGCCCGCCTTGATGAAGCACATGCACAAGCGGAACTTTACTTTCCTGAAAAAACACAAAGTATTTGAGCAGCCCCATAAATTCTTCATATTGCCGGTCTGCCCAAAATTCCTCCATGGCAAAGTCGACGATTTCTTCAAGTTCTTTTTTATAAGCATGCAGCCTGAATTGAATAAGCCCTTCCAAATTCATTACACGAAGCTCCTTGAAATCCCTTTCCAGGAGAGTGGTCAGTTTACCGTGGCGCTTTAAACGCCCTCTTTGGCCATCATCGTTTAAGAGGGAGTGAACCATGCTGCGAATTCGGGTCGTATCCTCTTTTTCCAACAGCGAACAGGCTTTAGTGAGAATTTGATCAAGCATTTCCCACTCTTTAACTTGAATAATATAATCCGCTATCGCTGAAGACATGATGCTGTATACACAGGGGAGAAAGCTTTCAAACTCGGAATTGCTCTCCGTGCCCTTGCAGGTCCATGCCACTTTGTTTTCCAGCTGTCTGAAAGTGAATCGAAATCCGCGCCGTGACATATGTAGTCCCTTGGTTCTACTTTTGACTACCTCATAGAAACGATCGGCTTCCTGTTCCCCATCTGTATTGGTCCACACTGTAAACAGTTCCATTGGCTCACTCCTTTCGATCACTGCTTTCAGTATATGGCGGCCTCTGTAGGGTTATACGAAGTGAACGACTGGAAACAGGAGGTCGTATTTATATGGGAATAATCGGCTTCAAAAATCGCAAGACGTTTGAATATTTAGGGTGGGTTATGTTAAGGTTATAGTGATATGAATTTTTCACAAGAGGGAGGGGATAAGATGTCAACGATGCTGAACATACTACGTACATGTATGGTCGTCATATTGAGCCTCGTTCAGATTTTGTCCCTTCCTGTGACGTTTCATGCGGAAGACACCACTCAATCCCTGCAATTTACTGCGGGCTCTTCTTTGATGCCTTATGCTGACACTTCCTCGTTGGAAACGGACTCCCACGGGCTGGAGCATCACTCCAAACCAGCTGTTCGTAAATCCTCCCCATTGCTTCATCTGGTGGTTGCTGCGGCCAAATCATCCCTTTTATCATTTTGATAGCACTTGTGCTGCTGCTAAGCATCCCTAAGATCCGTCTACCTTTCATTCCTGTCATTTGTAAGCTAAAAAAGCAATTGTGCTTGTTTCCCATCAAATTCACCTCTAGTTATGTAGCTTAATCTCCCCTTTTAACATGCATATCACACATTCGCATGTCTATTTGTTTATTTTTTTCGGGTATTCGGATTTTATGGTGGAAAAGGTTTTATAATTCGCCCTTCTCCAATTTATCGATTAAGGTGGGAAAATCGATTCCCAGGAAGATTATTTCTTCTGGCTCTCGAACAACTCCAATAGGTGGCATATTAAACATCGGGAAGTTTTCCTCCCGTAGATGGTAGCTATCAAACCGCCTCTGGTACTTAGGCTTCCGTTGCTTTTTAAGTCCCTCTGTAAAGAGTATCTTGGCTCTTAGGGCCTCAAAAGAGTATCCCCTGCTTAAACGATTAATGACTCGAATAAGGCTATTTAGAGATTCCGTATAAGCATCTGAAATGCGATGGTCGAAATAAGCGAATATTTCTTCTTCCCAGTTCTTCATAGCCTTTGTAAGTGGTTCAAAAGCGGATTGCAGTTCAGTTGGTATATTAGCTTTCCATTCGTTGTATTTAAGAAATGCCGTCTGTCTGCTATCACATTCCCAAATATCCAAATATGATTCCTTTAAGTCATAAGCAGTGCCGAGAGACGGATGATTTTTTGTCCAAAGGTCAAGCGTAATCCTATCCATCTCTGTAAGCTCTATATTCCGTTTTAGGAGGATAAAACGGTCGTGCATCAGCCTGCGGCGTTCTTTTGGCGATAATCCTTCAAGGATCTGCCTACGAATGGTTTCTAACGCTTGATTTGCCAAACGGACAACGTGAAACTTATCGACGATGATAAGAGCTTTTGGCAATATAGCCCTCACGGCGTCCTTATACGGTTGCCACATATCCATTGTGACATATCGTATTTGTCCTCTATTTGGAAGGCGTGAGAGGTAGCCTACAACGGTTTCCTTGTTACGATTGGGCAAAACATCTAACAAAGTACGTTCCTCAATGTTGGTTAAAACGCATCTTGGCTTAATAATGTGTATTTCGTCAATCCCAAGCCAATTAGGAGTTTCAAATCGATGCGTTTCTTTAAGA
>NZ_ASSB01000355.1:0-1251 GCF_000520755.1 Paenibacillus sp. 1-18 | reverse complement strand
CTTTGGCTCCGTACTTGTGCCAGAGGTAACCGCAGCCTCGCCCAAGGTTTTCTTCGGGATGCCCGAAGGCAAGCAGCATAAGGTGGAACGGGATGTATTTTATCGGGTACGAAAAACGTTTCATGAGCTAGATGCGGAAAAGCTAGGCGAACGTGCTGGCTCGTATATCACCTATATGATCGAAAGCCTGCAATACTATGCGCTGGGCGACCTCATCACGTTACCCATCGGACAAGGTAAAGAACTGGTCGTGGTTCGAGCAGTGACTACACTAGCGGATGGCTTACTGCGTACTCGTTATGATCTTCAAGCCGAACAGGATATTCGCTATGCCCGGTATGAGAATGATCAGGCTACCGGGATTTCACTGACAGGAACGGTGCTGAAGGTACAACAGGATTTTGTACAGCTTCAACTGGATATTGATCGGAAGCAAGATCCTTCCAAAGCCTACTGGTTTCCTGTAGCGACTCGATATGTAGCCGAAGAACATAGCGGATGGTACGATATGCCTGAAATCGGGGAACAGGTCGAACTGTATCTGCCTACAAATCGCGAACAGGATGCCTATGTGACAGATTCGCTCCGCCAACAACGCCACACGAATGGACAGCCGAATGTGAAGGTATGGCAACATGTGCAAGGTAGTGGCGTAGAAATGTCTGAGCATGAGCTGACTCTATCCACCTCCGGTGAATTTTCCATTACACTGCATGAAAGTAGCGGCATTACCATCGACAGTCCGGGGAATGTGCAGATTCAGGGTGGTCATGTGAAGCTCGATGCCGGGCAGGAACTATCACTCGAAGCTGGCACGGCGCTATACTTAAAAGGTGGAGCCAGCAGCATGGTACTGGATGGTGAGACGGATACCAAAGCTCCAGTGATTTATCAGGAAGGAACGGTAAAAGCACCTGTTTTCGTGGCTGACCTCCCTCCTGTACCTGAGCCGCCACTTATGAGCATAAAGGCATATGAAGCAGCGCAATCAGCAGCCAAGGATTCATCTAGCAGCCAAGCCTCTACCCCTAAAGCAAAAGTCACCAGTCCAGCAAAGCTTCAACAAGCGAATGCCCTGATGGGGACAGTATCCAAGCTATTAGGTTCCATTCCGGTGATGGGGAAAGTGGTCGGCGTTGCTGTGGGAGTGCTAAGTGGACCTGTGGCGGGTGTGATTCTGAAAGCAACCGCAGCCATCCCTGTTCGAAGTAAGGGAACGCCTACGATTTGGGACAGTGGTAAGGGGAGCGG
>NZ_ASSB01000354.1:0-839 GCF_000520755.1 Paenibacillus sp. 1-18 | reverse complement strand
ACCGGATCACCTGGCAGTTGTGTACGAGGATCAACAACTGACGTATCGCAAGCTGAACGAGCGAGCGAACCAATTGGCTCGTAGATTGCGAAATGAAGGCATTGGACGCGAGTCGATTGTCGGCATCTTGAGCGAACGCTCGGTGGACATGCTGGTTGGCGTACTGGCGGTATGGAAGGCAGGAGGCGCATATGTGCCGCTGGATGCAGATTATCCGTCGGAGCGTATTCGCTTTATGCTGGAGGATAGTGGCGCGACGGTGCTGCTGACGCAAACAGGCTTGCAGGAGCGTGCGCAGGTGTGGCTGGAGGAAAGCCAATGGGCCTTGGCCGGAGGGAAGTCTGAAGGTCGACTGGAAACGGCGGTTAGCGCTGAGACGGTGGAACCAGATACTCTCCAGGGTGACCTGAATTTAACAGCAGATGCGCCATCTGACAGCGAAGGAGCATCTGAGCCAGCCACGGGACTGCGTCTGCATACCGTACTGGCATTGGACGATGAGTCACTGTACACCGGAGATACAACAGATGTCGATCAAATCAACGAACCGCAGGATCTGGCGTATGTGATCTACACGTCCGGTACAACGGGACGTCCGAAGGGCGTCATGATCGAGCATCGCAGCTTGGTAAATACAGCTGCGGCCTATCGCCGGGATTATCGTCTGAACCAGTTCCCGGTACGACTGCTGCAACTGGCGAGCTTCTCCTTCGACGTGTTCGTCGGCGATATCGCACGGACGCTCTATAACGGCGGCACGATGGTCATCTGTCCGAAAGACGACCGGATTGATCCGAGCCGTCTGTATAGCTGGATTCGTGATTACCAGATTACGGTGC
>NZ_ASSB01000353.1:0-330 GCF_000520755.1 Paenibacillus sp. 1-18 | reverse complement strand
AGGCGGACGGTTTAAGTTTGTTATTCACGACACATTTGATTTGCACGATGTTAAGGACTTTGGGCGAGGCAATTGTCTTGAAGCGCTTAACAAGATCATTCAAATGTATGAATGCGAGGTCGAACCTGACAATTTTACGATCAACCTAAGAAAGAAAATCGGAGCCGACAACGGTTTGCAGTACCGGCTTAAAAAGAACATCGTATCCAGTTCATTCAAAGACAAAGGTGAATCACTGGTGACACGTATGTTCGCTCAGATGAAGGATGGACGTACATTCATAGGAATGGATGTGTCCAAACTGACGGACGAGGAGCGGAGCTTGCTTTC
>NZ_ASSB01000352.1:0-91744 GCF_000520755.1 Paenibacillus sp. 1-18 | reverse complement strand
CGAGGTTGGTTATAGAAAGAGCGATTAGCTCATTTTTAATGCTAGCGATTCTTCTTACAAAAGAAGAAATCTTTATTTTCATCATCCATTTGTTCAGTTTTCAAAGAACTTGTCTGTCCTCGTCTATTCAACGAGCCAGGAATTAGATCATATCATGTTCGTTGCTTTCTTGTCAAATCTTTTTTTTGATTTTCTTTTCAGCAACCTTTGCTTTAAGGAAAGCTACTCTCAAAGCAACGTCTAATAATGTAACATGATTAAAGCTTTTAAGCAAGCATTTTTTAAAAATACTTTTATAGTTTTATATACCTACCACTGAACAGTGACAAACAAAGCAGCCACCCCGTCTCAAACGGAATGGCTGCGCTCATTGCAATCTATTATTCTTGCTCCAGCAATCTGATAAATTCGTCCTCATCTTCTATAGTTTCAATTCCGAGCTGTTGGGCCTTGGCCAGTTTACTGCCAGCCTTTTCACCAGCTATGACTAGATCCGTCTTTTTCGATACAGATCCAGCCACCTTGGCTCCCAATGCCTCCAGCCTGGAAGCTGCTTCGTCACGGGTAAGCTGATGCAAGGTACCTGTGAGCACAACCGTTTTGCCACTGAAGAAGCTATCTGTCTTCTTTTGCTGTGGAGCTTCAGGAGCCTGGGCCTTCACTCCGAGCGATAGCATCTTTTCAATCCCCGCCTGAGCAAATGGATCTGCAAAGAACGCAACAATGCTTTCAGCTACAATCCCGCCCACATCCGGTAGTTCTATCAGTTCTCCCACGGTAGCGGACATGACCTTATGCAAATCACGATAATGTTCTGACAGCATACGTGTTGTCGCTTTACCGGTATTCGGAATACCCAGTGCGTAAAGGAAGGAAGCCAGATCTCTTTCTTTACTTTTCTCAAGTGCTGCTAGAAGGTTATTGGCTTTTTTCTCACCAAACCGCTCCAGCTTTACTAGATCATCATATTGGAGTGTATACAAATCCGCAGGCTCGCGTACTTCCAGTTCGTCATGCAACTGGATCGCTGTTTTGTCGCTGAATGTTTCAATATCCATGGCATCACGCGATGCAAAATGGGAAATGCGGGCCACAATCTGAGGTTTGCACCCTAGCTTATTATCACAGAACAAATGGGCCCCTCGCTGCTGCAATGGAAAACCGCAGGCCGGACAATGATCGGGTACGACAATTTCTTCCCCGTCGTTCTCAGACGTTACCTTTCCCAATATCTCGGGAATGACATCATTGGAGCGACGGATAAACACACGTGTCCCCAAAGCGAACTTCAAATTCTTGCGCTCGATATCGCCGGCATTGTTCAATGTGCAATTTTGTACAGTGACTCCCGCCAGCTCCACCGGCTCCACCCTTGCCAGCGGTGTGATTTTACCAGTTCGACCCACATTCCACTCGACCGAGTTGAGCACCGTGGTGGTTTCCTCTGCTTCGAATTTATATGCCACTGCCCAACGCGGAAATTTATCGGTATATCCAAGTGCCTCGCGTGTACGCATATCTGTAATTTTCAATACAGCCCCGTCAATGAGATAATCCAAACGGGCACGAGATTCTTCAATCTCAGCCAGTTGCTCCATCGCATCATCAAAATTATCAAAGTAAGTTAGATATGGGTTCACCTTAAAGTGATTGTCACGCAGGAAAGCCATCATCTCCTGGTGGCTATCAAACTGGATACGGTCTGCAAATCCCACATTGTAGAAAAACGCATTCAGTCGCCGGTCTGCGGTCACTTTTGGATTTAAATTACGCAAAGCGCCAGCTGCGGCATTACGTGCGTTTTTGAGAGGGTCCACAGCGGTCTCATTATATTTCGCCAGCACAGACAGATTCATTATGCCTTCTCCCTGCACTTCAATGGTTCCATCCTGAAAAGGAATCGTAAGCGGCACGGATTTAATGGTTTTTACCTGTGCCAGTATCCCTTCACCCACAACGCCATTGCCACGGGTAGAAGCCTGCACCAGCTTTCCATCCGTATAAGTCAGATTCAGTGTTAGTCCGTCGAATTTAAGCTCTATCGCATAGCTCGGAGAAGGCAGAGGCTGCTCCGGGTTCTTGGTATTGTAATCATTGACCAGCTTAACGACACGCGCGTTCCATGCACGCAGCTGCTCCATATTCTGTGCTTTATCCAGGCTCCATAACGGGGCCAGATGACGATGCGGCGTGAATCCCTTAAGCAATTCCCCGCCCACGCGCTGTGTTGGCGAATCTGGCAGCACCAATCCGCTCGCCTGTTCAAGCGCTACCAGCTCGTCATAAAGCACATCATATTCTTTGTCGCTGACCATGGGCTCATCCAGTGTGTAATAATGATAGTTATATGTGTTTAGCTCAGCAACAAGCTGCTCCATCCTGTGCATTGGGTTCATGCAGGCGTATCCCTCCGGGAACTTCATCAGGGCAGAAGCCTAGGCCATTCTGCCGCTGTGAGGCTCGAGATTTATTGATATTAAGAACTATTCTACTTTTGTGATAGGTGCAAAGCCAGCCAGCAGTCGTTTAACCCCAACCGGAGCCGGGAAGGCGATCTGAAGCTCCATATCATTGCCCGTTCCTTTGACAGCCACAATGGTTCCCACTCCCCACTTGCCATGCTGTACCTTGTCTCCAGCAGCAAAAATAGAAGGCCCCCCTGTCGAAGCTGCCGGGGAAGGCTTGGGCGATGAAGATGTCGTTACGGTAACACGCGACGACGCGGAGGCAGTCGAACCACTACGACTCATCGAATCAAAGGAACGCTCTCCTCCAAAGTTACTACCACTACTTTTACCCAGTCCACGCCCGCCATAAGAGCCACCTATATTGCCTGAACGACGGTAGCGATCCTGTTTGATGATTGTATCCTCTTTTAACTCGTCCGGAATTTCTTCCAGAAAGCGCGACGGCGGATTAGCAGTGGTACGACCAAACAGAGTACGCATTTGTGCGCATGTAAGGAACAGTTGCTCCTCTGCACGGGTAATGCCGACATACGCCAATCTGCGTTCTTCCTCAAGCTCTTCATTATCCAAGAAAGCCCTGCTGTGAGGAAATACTCCCTCCTCCATGCCGACAATAAATACAATTGGAAACTCCAAACCTTTTGCACTGTGCATGGTCATCAATACAACGGCATCACTTTGCTCGTCTTCATCGTCATTCATGGAATCGATATCTGCGATAAGAGCAAGGTCGGTCAGGAAGGAGACCAGCGATTTGTCCTCCGCACCTTTCTCAAACTCCATTGTTACCGACAGAAACTCATCAATATTTTCCAGACGCGAGCGTGATTCGAGGGTATTCTCGTTTTGCAGCTCCAGCCGGTACTGGGTGGTTTCCAGCATTTTTTCAGTTAACTCCGTGACCGACAGATAGTCCACCATCCGACTTAAACCTTCGATCATATCGTAAAACTCGACCAGCGCATTGCGGGTACGTCCAGCAAAGCCCAAATCATCTACCACTTGCAGCACGCGGAAGATCGAAACTCCACGCTCGGCTGCGGCCGCCTGCAATTTACCAACTGTCGTGTCTCCGATGCTTCGTTTTGGCACGTTAATGATACGCATCAAGCTGATATCGTCGTCAGGATTGGAAAGCAGACGCAGATAGGCCAACAAGTCCTTGATCTCTTTACGATCATAGAACTTGATCCCGCCCACGATCTGGTACGGTATGTCCGATTTGATCAAAATTTCCTCGACGACCCGAGACTGGGCATTCGTACGGTACAAAATGGCATGATGGCTATAGGTTTTTCCCGCTTTAATATTCTTATGAATTTCCGAGGCGATAAAGTAGCCCTCATCATGCTCCGAGTCAGCACGGTAAACTTTAATCTTGGCTCCGCCTTCTTTGTCGGTCCATAGCTTTTTCGGCTTGCGGCCTGTATTTTGCGCAATCACCTCGTTCGCTGCATTCAGTATGTTCGAGGTTGACCGATAGTTCTGCTCCAGCAAAATAGTACGCGCTTCCGGATAGTCCTCTTCAAAGTTCAAAATATTGCTGATATCCGCGCCCCGCCATCGGTAGATGGATTGGTCGCTGTCACCTACTACGCAAATACGATGATGCTTATCAGCCAGCATTTTGCACAGCATGTACTGCGCACGGTTTGTATCCTGATATTCATCGACATGAATGTATTGAAATTTCTTTTGATAGAAATCCAGCACTTCAGGTACTTCTTTAAAGAGCTGAATCGTTGCCATGATCAAATCATCAAAATCAAGAGAGTTGTTACTTTTGAGCCGTTGTTGGTACTTGGTATATACCTTCGCCACAATTCCCTCAAAATAATCGCCAATCTTGCGCTCATACATTTCAGGAGTGACCAGTTCATTTTTAGCCGTACTCATCATGGATTGAACTGCTTTGGGCTCAAACTTTTTGGTATCTATGTTCAGATCCTTCATGCAACTGCGAATGACCGACAATTGATCTGTCGAATCCAAAATGCTGAAATTGGAGGTGAATCCGATCCGCTCGATATCGCGACGTAAAATACGCACACACATCGAGTGGAAAGTGGATACCCACACATCTCTTCCCTGCGGGCCAATCAGCTTGGATACGCGATCCTGCATCTCACGCGCGGCTTTGTTCGTAAAGGTAATCGCCAAAATCCCCCATGGAGCCGTCTTGCGGGTCGCGATAAGGTAGGCTATTCGGTGCGTGAGTACCCGTGTCTTGCCACTGCCTGCGCCAGCCATAATCAGCAGCGGACCATCTACCATTTCTACGGCCTGACGCTGAGGAGGGTTTAGGCGGGCTACAGCCTCGTGTATATCTATTGATTGCATGCGTGCATGCTCCTTTCTCCGAGCTTCCATAAAATAAACATTCTATACTTTCAATTTCACAGCTACCGTCTCCAGCGCTTTCGCCAAGTCACGGTAAATGATGTTCCCTACTACAATGGTGTCACAAACGGCAGCCGCTTGTAACGCGGTAGATTTATCCACGATGCCTCCTCCGTATAGGACACGAGAGCGTTCTGTGCTGCGGTGTATTTTTTGTACCAACTCCATATCTCCAAAGGTACCGCTATATTCCACATATACAATCGGCAGATGCATGAGCTTATCAGCAATCTGCGCATAGGAGACAGCCGATGGAGCACTCAGCGAAGCATCGGCTCCGGTAAGCTTAGCGACCGTAGAATCACCGTTCAAAACAATATATCCTTCTGTCACAAGCGAATCCCACGGAATCATATAACCAAACTGCTCAATTGCGCGCTGATGCTGCCCTAAGATCCAATCACGATCCTTGGTATTCAGTACCATAGGAATCATATATAGATCAAATCCTGGCACGACAGCCTCCAGATCGGACACCTCAAGTACACATGGCACCTCATAACGCCGAACTCGCGACAGTAAATCCACCGTATTTTCATAGGTAATGCCTGATGAACCTCCTACCATAATGGCGTCCGTACCAGACATACACACGGCATCCAGCGCCTTATCGTCTAGCTCCTTGTCAGGATCAAGCTTAAAAACATGTCTCCATGATTGAATTGAATCCGCCAACACACATTCCTCCAGCATCCTTTGCTTTTGTTATGATCCAGATGAACCGAATTCGATATCCAAAAGCGTTCTATGCTAAGTCTATGACAGTGCTCAAAAGGTGTCAATGTTCGTATTTGATGGGAACACTCCGTTCATACATTTCAGAGCTGTAGCACGTACAACCAACTGCGTTTACTTAGTTCTCTCTCCGTTAAAACATCAGTATAGAACCCACGTACACCCATCTGCTCGTACTCTGCGGCCGCCTTCAATTCATTGATGGTATTCACGTAACATACTGCCCCCGCCTGACGCAAGCCTTCCACTAAAGGACCACTCACCCGATCCTCTGGTAAAGTCACTGCTGTTATATCGTGTTTTTGCACAAATCGAATGATCTGGTCGTCCGTATCTTTTGTGGCATAAAGCGTATAAATAATGGATGTATAGGGATAAATACTTCGTAGTGTTCGCAGCATTTCTTCATTGTAAATTTGAGGGACAATTCGAGATAGTAGGTTAGGATTTTTCTCCTGTGCCTGCCGGGTCAGCTGTACGAATAGCTGTTTTATTTGAGCAGGGTTCTGCTCCTTCGTATCCGTCACGACATAGGTATCTGGATATAATTCCAATAAGTCCAATACATCCTTCCAGTCCACCGGGGTATAGGAGCCGTGTATGAGGGAGTCCTTGAATTGCTCGTAGCTCCAAGACTTTCCCCCTTGCTCTGTAGCAACTGCGTGCTCCTGCTGCAATTGCTCTGTAAAAGATTCTGTCCATTCATGGCGCGCCACCAAATGCCCATCCGAAGTAAACATCAGGTCGATCTCAAATACGCGGCTGCCTTTTTTATAATTTTCCACAAATGCTTCACGCGCATTGGTATAAGCCAAACCATCGACGGCTCCCATGGCATGAGAAATCACACGGTGAGTGGTAAAGCCTGCATGTTCCTCTGTAGATTTTCCTTTGTAAGCCAATAAAACGCGCCAATCAACATTAAAAGAATGACCGCAGCAATCAGTCGTTTCATAGGATGTCACATCCTTTTCGTACAGGTCAATACCCTGCATACACCTACTCAAAACAATTTCCAGACACAAAAACACCCTCCGGCTGAACCGAAGGGTGAATCTGGATTAATACGCGTTTTTGAAGCCGTTGCGAATCGTGCGGAAAATAATTTTAATATCGAATAAGAGCGACCAATTCTCAATGTAGAAAATGTCATGCTTGATCCGTTCCTCAATGGACGTATCCCCACGCAACCCATTGCTCTGTGCCCAGCCTGTAATTCCAGGACGAACATGATGCTTTACCATATATTTTGGAATTTCCTCACGGAACTGATCCACATAATACGGTCGTTCCGGACGGGGACCAACGACACTCATATCTCCCAACAACACGTTGAAAAACTGTGGCAGCTCGTCGAGGCTCGTTTTTCGAATGAAGGAACCAAAACGCGTGCGCCGTGGATCATTAGCAGTCGTCCACCCTGTATCTTCAGTCCCAGGCGGCAGCACCTTCATGGAGCGGAATTTGTACATTCGGAAGGTACGACGATTCAAGCCTACGCGCTCCTGCTTAAAAATGATGGGACCTCTTGATGTGACCTTCACACCAATCGCCACTGCCAGCATAATCGGAGAGGTCAGAACAATAGCGAATAAAGAGAAGAAAGTATCGAATAGACGCTTAAATAATCGGTTCCCCGCCACATCCAGCGGAATATCCCGTACATTGATCATTGGCATGCCTGCAAAGTTATCAAAATAAGGCCGAGCAGGCAAATAGTCAAAAAAGTCGGGAATAATCAGTGTGCGTACTCCGGCCTTTTCACACATATTGATAATTTTTGGGTACTTGTCATGGGCATCCAGCGGTAGAGCCAGAATAACCTCGTCAATCATCAGGCGCGACAGCGTTGCCTCCAATTGATCTAATCCTCCAAGAATCGGGCGAAAATGCGCTTCTTCCTCTTCACTCCAGTGACGTTTATCATCCAGAAATCCCACCACTTCATATCCCAAATCAGGATACTGTCCAAGATTATGATAAAACCGTTGGCCCAGAGAGCCTGCTCCGAGAATGAGCATGAATTGCTTATTGTACCCTTTTTGCCGGAGCACTTTAAGAATCTGCTTCAAAAAATATCGATAAAACAAAATCAGCAGCACATTTCCAACCATATAGATCGCTAGATAGGAACGCGAAATATCGATTTGTTTTACGAAAAACATGACACTCAGTAATACAAACAGACCAACAATGTGGATCTGGGTGACGCGAAATACGTCGTCTGCAAATCGCTTTTTGCGTTTGGGCGAATAGAGCGAGAACAACATACCCAGCACCACGGCAATCAGACCGTAGATTAAACTCCAGCCTCCATAGACTTGAATAGGAAGCGGCTCTTGATAGGTAATCCATTCACTTTCAAACTTAAAAAACCAAGCAATCAAGAAAGATAACTGAATGACAGCGAAATCCGCCACAATATACAATTGGGTTAAAAAACGTTGATTTCTGCGTATCATGCTTTCACCTCAGTACGAGATTGTTCGCCGCTGTCCGGTTTGGCCGGTGCAGACAGTTTATTTTTCAAAAAGGCTATTCCAAATTTCACCGTAATCCCCGCGTAGACAGCCATGTTGGTGATCCAGCTGTACTGCTGCTTGTAATGCTTGCGGTGAAATACCCACATAGCTCTATGAAACTCATAAATAATTTTCAAAGGACGACGGCGAGCGCTTCCCCCTTTGATATGAACAATATATGTGCGCGGGTAGTAGTAAATGCCCCATCCTGCTTGCTTAATCCGGTAACACCAGTCAATGTCCTCACCATACATAAAAAAGGTTTCGTCCAAGCCACCAACCTGCTCAATGGTCTCGCGACGCACCAGCATAAAGGCTCCAACCAGTACATCTACAGGGTACTCATCATCCGGGCTTAGATGCCCAAGCTGATATTGATTGTACTTTGGATTTTCCGGGTAACGCTTCGACCAGCCGAAAGCGTAGTAAAAAGACGCAGACGGTGTTGGAAACCCACGTTTACATGCCTTGTCTAGTGAACCGTCCGGCAAGATGACCTTGCAACCTGCTGCTCCCATGTCCGGGTGCGTATCCATAAATTGAATCATCGTATCCAGTGTGTCAGGCTGCACCAGCGTATCGGAATTCAAAAGCAATACATAGCGCCCGCTAGCCACTTCCATTCCCTGATTGTTTGCCTTGGCAAAACCTGTATTATCCTCATTAGCTATCAGCATGATCTCCGGGTATGCAGCACGAATAGCCTCAACAGACCCGTCACTGGAATGATTGTCGATGACAATCACTTCATATCGATATTGCGTCTTTGATGCATACACCGACTGCAAACAATCCAGCGTCAATCGACACGTGTTATAGTTGACGACCAGTATGCTTACATCCATATTTAAAACGCTCCTGACAAAATTCAGTAATCTATTCTAGTATCAACTATTATAGCATACCCCGTAGACCACAGGGTGCAAAAAAGCACATAACTTGTAACCTTACACAGTTGAGGTCTAAAAATCATCGTGGTAAGATATACATGGAAAAAGGGCTGGTGCCAGCCAGCCCCTGCGCAACCGACGCTCCAAGAGCGGGCGGTTTTGGAACAATCAGGCCGAAAATAGACCCTTCCTTGCGGGGGCGGTCTATTTTCGTTTGTTAAACTCTAACAGTGTGACGATTAACGCCCCGAACGTCAGCATTAAACTGAGCGCCTCAAACACTGTCACAGGCTTCACCCCCCTCCTCGGGAGAGTTAGCCGCCGCCCTTGCCAGCTCTATCGGTTGCACGTTTCAATTATACTATATTTTTCCATAAAGGAACATTCATTCGATGGTTTTTTATCTAGCATTCATTTGTACCTTTGATTATTTGACGCTTGTATATGGAAAAAAGTTTCAATATTTCTCTCTCCATACCTCTATAATTTCCCCAACAGGAAAACCAGCTTATAAATCCAGTTGTCTAACCGTGACTGTCTATAAAAGGGGGACTGCCAAATTTAAGCCGAGAAAATAATCCCTTTTGGTAGCTGTCCAGAAATTGTTCAATATCTTTATACCGTATTGAGTTTGACCTACACATGTCTCTGCATCACAAAATCTCCCAATCATAACATGATGGGAGATCGCTGTAGACATATAGTTTAACTCTTATTACTGAAATTTTCAGCATACTCTTTTAGAAAATCCTTTAATCCTTCACGCCAATCGCGCAAATCATTCAGTCCATTGGTTCGAATCGCAATATGCTCCATAACGGAATTACGAGGGCGTGCTGCGGGTCTGGGGAATTGTTCCGTACTACATGGTTCGAGTTTTGCTGTAATATTGCCACCTAATAGTTCTGCCGCATCCTGAAAGATAGCTTGTGTAAACTCATACCAAGTGCAAGAACCGCTATTGGACGCATGATATACGCCATATTTCTCGGTTTCAACCAACTCCGCCAGAAAACGAGCCAAATCCACCGTATAGGTAGGTGAGCCTTTCTGATCATTCACGACCTGAAGGTGCGGCTTTTCCTGTCCAAGCTTCAACATCGTTTTAACAAAATTGTTTCCGTGCAATCCATATACCCAAGAAGTGCGAACAATAAAATACCTGGAGGAAAGTGTTTGGGCCAGTATCTCTCCGGCCCGCTTGGACTTTCCATAGATACTCTGCGGATTTGTATTATCATACTCATGATATGGCTGCTCCGCAGTTCCATCGAACACATAATCCGTACTGATGTACACCAGCTTAGCTCCTGCTTTGTCCGCAGCTAGTACCATATTGCGTGTTCCCGCGGCATTGACCTGATAAGCCCCGTCAATGTCGGACTCGGCTGCATCTACTGCCGTATACGCTGCGCAATGGATGACAGCTTCCGGTTGATACTGTGCCACGATCTTCACAGCCTGCTCCAAATCCGTTATATCCAGCTGTTCCCGATCGTATCCAAGGACATCATGTCCTTGCTCCTGAAAAACGTTCACTACATCTTTGCCAAGTTGACCGGATGCTCCAGTAACCAGTACCTTCATCTTACGCATCCCCCAAGCGGGAACCATACTGCTTAGTATAATATTGCTGGTACTCTCCGGATTGAATGCGAGTCCACCATTCTTTGTTGTCCAAGTACCAACGGATCGTTTCTTTAATGCCTGTTTCAAAAGAGTGCTCTGGCTTCCAGCCCAGCTCATTCATGGTCTTCGTTGGATCAATGCCATAACGGCGATCATGACCTGGACGATCCTGTACATACGAAATTAGAGATTCCGACTTGCCCAGTTCCTCCAATACCGTTTTGACAATATGCACATTTGTCCGCTCATTATTTCCACCGATATTGTATACCTCACCAAGCTTCCCTTGATGAATGACCAGATCAATTGCACTGCAATGATCCTCGACATACAACCAATCGCGGATGTTCAAGCCATCCCCGTATACTGGCAGTTGCTGATCGCTCAACGCACGCGAGATCATCAGTGGAATCAGCTTTTCCGGGAACTGGTACGGACCATAGTTGTTGGAACAACGCGTGATATTCACAGGTAGACCAAAGGTTTCATGATATGCACGCACCAGCAGATCGCCGCCTGCCTTGGACGCAGAGTATGGACTATTCGGCTGCAACGGAGTTTCCTCCGTAAATAAGCCTGTTTCACCCAGAGATCCGTACACCTCATCTGTCGATACCTGCACAAACTTGGTCACATTATACTTCTTAGCTGCATCCAACAGAACCTGTGTACCGAGGACGTTCGTTTTCACAAACACTTCCGGCTCCAAAATACTCCGATCGACATGCGACTCTGCCGCAAAATTCACCACTACATCAATTCCCTGCTGCATCAGCTGGTCTATCGCTTGAGCGTCGGTAATATCTGCTTTCACAAAGGTATGTTTGGGGTGATTTTCAATGGATTTTAAATTTTCCAGGTTACCTGCGTACGTAAGCGCATCTATGTTCACAATTTCGTAATCTGGATGCTGTTTTAACATATACAATACAAAGTTACTGCCAATAAATCCGGCCCCGCCGGTGACAAGAAGTTTCATAAAGACCTCCTAAAGCTCTCACTAATACATACAGAATATGCCTCAAAGCCAACAAAGAACAAGGAAATGCCATCTATCTTATAAATTGTTGTGCCTAGCTTCATTTGTCAGTAATCTATTCGAAATTAATCTCTGCGTTTGCTAGTACAGGGTGCTTCTGATCCTTTTCCGAAAGGATTGCATGGGAAGTGGGCCAATCAATCCCCAGTGCAGGGTCATTCCAGAGTATACCACGATCATTATCAGGTGAATAAAACTCGTCGACTTTATAAAACACTTGAGTATTTGGCACGAGCGTACAGAATCCGTGAGCAAATCCTTTAGGTACCAGTAGCTGACGTCTATTGTGTTCACTTAAGATCACCCCAACCCATTGACCGAATGTTGGAGAACTTTTTCGAATATCCAAAATAACATCGTAGATAGCTCCAGAAAGCACACGAATGAGCTTGGTTTGCGCTTTAGGGTTAAGCTGATAATGCAACCCTCGGATCACGCCGGCTTCCGCAGATAAGGACTGATTATCCTGTATAAAAGCATAGCTGATTCCGTGCTGCTTCATGATTTGTTCATTATAACTCTCCATAAAAAAGCCACGATGATCACTATGAACAACGGGTTCAATGATTTTTGCACCTTCCAGTTTCAAAGGGATTACCTTCATTCGTCCGCATCCTCCCTTTACTTTAAAGCTTTAGCTTTCCAAACTCTTCACTAAACACGATATCCTTAGCTAATTCATTAGCACGTGCAAGAGATGGGTGAGTTCCAGCATCCGTCCACCATCCTTGAAGAATATCATATGTCAATGTTCCATTAGCAATATATGCATTGTTAACGTCAGTTATCTCAAGTTCTCCACGAGCTGAAGGTTTAAGCGTTTTTACAATTTCAAACACACTATGATCGAACATATAAATGCCTGTTACAGCGTAATTACTTTTGGGATCTTTAGGTTTTTCTTCAATAGATACAATCCGTTCTTCTTGAAGCTCGGCCACTCCAAAACGGTGTGGATCTTGTACCTGCTGAAGAAGGATCTTCGCCCCCGCAATTTGGTTACGGAAATTATCCACAAATGGTGCAATGTCATCTTGAAATACATTATCGCCCAAAATAACAACCATTTGATCATCACCAACAAATTGTTCAGCCAGATCAAGGGCTTGTGCGATCCCGCCTGCTTCATCCTGAACTTTATAAGTGAATGTTACACCCATTTCATGACCGCTACCAAGAAGGTTAACGACATCTCCCATATGCTCTTTACCTGTAACGATAAGAATATCCTGTATCTCAGCTTGCTTGAGCTTGAAGACAGAATGGAAAATCATTGGGTACTTACCAACGGGTAATAAATGCTTATTTGTGACTTTGGTTAAAGGGTAAAGACGTGAGCCTGTACCTCCCGCAAGAATTATCCCTTTCATAATAAAACCTCCATTAATTCGTTCTAATAATTAATCTCGATAAAACAAAAGTAATTGGAATGGTAACAACAGTAACTATTAACGGAACAAAAATTTCTGGTATGTGAAAAATTCTAACCAAGGCAAACAGCATTAACAAGTTAATCAAATACTGTACAATATATACAATTGGATATTTGATAAAGCTCCTTAAAGAAACCTTTTGCTTAAAAACAAACAAAGCATTTAAAAAAAATGATATAACTATTCCGCAAACATATGAAATGCTATAAGAAATCTTATAATCAACGAAGTCAATAAGAGCTAAATAAATACCATAGGTTGCCAGTGTATTTAATCCCCCGCTAATTAGAAATTTAAGAAACTCTTTATTCGTAAGTTTCATCCACAATATATGCAGGGCGCTCTCTACTTTCATCAAGAATCCTCCATAGATACTCTCCAATTATGCCGAGCATAATCATAATGATACCTAATAAAAATGTAATCAGTGCAATAATTGTAGTCCAACCTTGAAGTTCGATCAATCCCACAAGCGCGTTGATAATTATAAAAACACCATATAAAAAACTTAAAACAGCAGTAACAAATCCTATTGCTGACATAAAACGAATAGGCGCATATGAGAAACTAACAAATGAATCAACAAATAACTTAACCTTTTTAGATAACGTCCATTTAGACGATCCCAATTTTCTTTCCCGTCTCACATAAGAAACCATTTCCCTCTCATGGCCAAGCCAGTAAATTAGACTCATAATGTTTGTGTTTTTTTCTCTTATGTGTAAAACTTCACTTACCACTTGTTTATCAACTAGTAAAAAGTCAAAACCGCCTTTAGGATAATCTTTTAAAGCCAGCTTCTCCAGAAGGTAATAATACGTATTGGAAAAAAGCTTTTGCGAGAAAGACTCCTCTCTATCTTCTCTTGTTGCCAGAACTACTTTTTTACCAGATTTCCAATGCTTAATCATTTCTTTGAATAACTCTGGCGGATCCTGCAAATCTGCGGCAATAATACCTACGCAATCACCCGAAGCATAGTTCAAACCAGCTTGTATGGCAGACATTGAGCCAAAATTTCTGCTTAGCTTAATAACTTTTATTCTAGAATCTTTCTCCCTAGCCTCCAATAATAACCTCAAAGAATCATCTTTGGAACCATCATCAACAAAAATAAATTCTAAATCACAGCCAATCAAGTGATTTTGTAAATCAGTCAGTCTAGGAATCGTATAAGGTATATTTAACTCATTAAAGTATACAGGAACAACGATAGAAAATTTAATCGGGTTTGTAGTCATTAATAGCCTCCACAACATACTTTGCATCTTCCAAAGTCATAACCGGACTTAACGGAATACTTATAACCTCAGAGTGGATTTTCTCAGAGATAGGAAAACTTGAACTTCTCCATTCACTATAAGCTTGTTGTCGATGTGGTGGAATAGGATAATGGATCATAGTTTGAATTTCTTTGCTTTTTAGGAAATCAGCGAAATTATTCCTATTTTTAACTCTCACAACAAAAACATGCCAAACATGAGACAGTTCTCTTTCTTCAACCTGAGGTAAAGTAATATGAGGATTGTGAATATTATTCAAATAATATAATGCAATCTCTCTTCTCAATTGATTGTCGCGATCTAGATACTTTAATTTTTCTCGAAGTATAGGTGCCTGAAATTCATCCAAGCGACTATTATAACCTTTTACGATATTTTCATATTTCTTCTCAGAGCCATAATTACGAAGTGCGTATAATTTTTTGTAAAGTTCTTTATCATTTGTTGTTATTGCTCCCGCATCACCTAAAGCACCCAAATTTTTCCCTGGGTAAAAACTGAATGCGGCTGCATCGCCTAAATTTCCAGCACGAATGCCGTCATAAATTGCACCGTGTGATTGAGCGCAATCTTCAATAATTTTCAAATTATATTTTTCTGCTAAGGTACGAATAGGTTTCATGTTACATATCTGCCCATATAAATGAACTACTAATATCGCTTTCGTTCTATCAGTAATTGATTCCTCGATTCTATCGGGGTCAATATTATATGTCTTAAGATTAGGTTCAACCAAAACTGGAATAGCCCCATTAGCAGAAATAGAAAGAATCGATGCAATATAGGTATTCGAAGGTACAATAACTTCATCTTCTGGACCAATATCATAAGCACGTATAATTAATTCTAATGCGTCAAGTCCATTAGCTACCCCAACGCAATATTCAGTCCCACAATAGTCGCTGAAATCTCGTTCAAATGCTTTAACCTCTTCTCCTAAAATATACCACCCAGAATGCAGAACTTTCTTCATACTTTCCAAAATAGCTACTTCGTGTTGTAAATTTATTTTTTTCAGATCAAGGAAAGGTATCATGATATTCACTCACTTTGTATGTTTATAGAAATTTCTCCATTAAATAAGTGATACTGAGAATCACATTTAGAACAATAATAAACTTCATTTAAATTTTCTCCACAATTACAAATATACCCGTGGAATCTTGCCGGGTTTCCATAGAACAAGGTATTATTTGGGATATCGGAAGTTACGACCGAACCTGCACCCACCATGGCATATTTCCCAATTCTATTACCAGCTATAATTGTAGCGTTGGCTCCAATAGAGCAGCCCTCTTCCAAAAATGTGTTTAGAAACTTATCTGGATACTGTTTGGAGCGCGGCTTCATATCATTCGTAAATGTTACATTAGGGCCAATAAACACATTATCTTTTATTCGAACACCGTCCCATATATACACCCCAGATTTAATTGTAACATTGTTACCTATAGTCACATCATTCTCAATAAATGTATGATCATTAATATTACAATTATCCCCTACTACAGCACCAGGTAAAACATGAGCAAAAGCCCAGATTCGTGTATTATCACCTATTTTATTGGTCTCTACTATTGCCATTTCATGAGCAAAATAATTTTTCATGAATCATACACCTCTAAAAACACAGAATAGTCTCTGATATAGTCCTCTGCATCATATAGATGGGATGCAAGTACCAAAAGTACACAGTCAGAAGAAAAATCATACATTTCATGCCAGTCATTAGGTTCTAATATTAGTACCTTAGCAGGATTATCTAATAATACATCCGTTTTTCTTTTGGCATTATCTAGATATACTTTACAACTGCCTGCTACAGCTACTAAAGCTTGCCGTGTTTTATAATGAGCATGAAAACCACGTCTAATATCTTGTTTTGTCCCATAAATATAAAAGACTCTTTTAATCTCAAAAGGCAAATCCTTATGTTCTTCAATAACAGCAAGCATACCTCTTTCATCGCCTAATTCACTAATTTTTATCAATTGACTTGTGTACTCATAAGATGAACTACTCATTTGCCCCTCCCCATCAACACATTTATAAACTTAACCAGTCAATTCTTCCTGTTTGATAGTCCAATAAGAATGACAACACGAAAAGAAAAAACTAATAACAATGGATATCCGAACTTGATTCAACTGCGGTTGCCCCAATTAAAAATGGGTACCCTAGACAGGAAATAGTAAAAAAACGGTAATAAATTAGCTGCCTTAGTCTTATAGTTAAAAAAGCTAAACTATTCGTCAATTTAAATTAAATAAGGATTAAAAGCCCGAAAGTCAGTATCACATAATAGATCAAATTGTTATTATTTTTAGTTTTTTTATAGGAATAAGAATCTTTCCATGTTTTTGCGCCTTTATGAGATGTGGCTCTAGTCTGAAATGTATTTATTAAACTAACTATGAATGGCTTTGTTCATCAAACGAAAGCTGCTTACTATTTGGCGTATAATATATATAGTATTTGTTTCGAGAGAAAAATTCGCTTATCTCTTTATCGGTAGGCGAATATGAATCATTCCAACCAGAAGCAGCATTGCTTACTGATATCAAAAAGTGATTTGGATGTTCCCAATGTCTGCTAGAAAACTGATTAGAAGCTAAAAAATCATCATTAAAAGTTAATTTTTCACCTTTAGAGTTTATTACTTCTATTTCTTGCTGCTCCATAGGTAAATATTTGATTTGGTCGGTTTGAAGCACTTTGTACCCTTGGTTATTCTGAAGTAAACTCCAATTTTCTTGACCCTGAATTATTATTTCTTTACCATAATTTATTCTAGATAAATACTCATTTTTTTTCTTTTCCCACTGGCTATCTGTTAACTTCGACTTTAACTTTTCAGAATAGCTTCTGAGATCGTAGAATGCTGACGTTTTATCATAACTTTCAATTGGATCCTTACCGGTTAAGTTTTTAAGAGTAGCTTCTAACTGCTTCAAATAATCAGGAGTATACCCGTTTCTATCGATGTAGATTCCTGTGTAACCAGTATAGCTTATAATGTTTATTGCCTCATTTAAGGGCCTTTTCACCAACGCTTTCATCCACCTATCCCCAAAGCTTGATTTCATATTCCCAAAGCTCCAGTATAGGTCGTGAGAGTGAATATAGCCTTTCAATAAATCATAATTGCCCATATTGTTAAGTTTTTCACCTTCTGGAAAAGACACATATGGAACTTGAAAAATCATAGATTTAGAGGGCACTAATTCTCTAATATGATGAATAAATTCCGCATCCTGATTGTATTTTTGTGCAACTATTTTAGATGATACTAACGGATGTGAGGACTGATCAAACATTCCAACAAAAGCGACAATCAACGCAATCAGAGAAACAACATAATTATTAAGCTTAAATTTTTTAATTATTAACTTTGTGCTTAGTGCTAAATATAGTAAAGAAAAAAACGCAATAAAAATACTTAGTCTATTATAACTTCTTATTTGAGCAGATATTAAAGCTGCAAATAATACTCCAAAACCACCAATTGTACCCAATAACAAAGCGCATACATTCATGATCGAAAGAGTTCTGACATACTGATTATTCAGATCGGGACGCATTTTTAAGAAAATCATCACTATTAAGAGCATCAAGAATCCAAATGAGCCGATCACCCCTAGTGAAGCTGTATCATTTTCATTTACAAGAGGCGCCTTACTGTTATACTCATTTTTTTTATCTCTAATCCACTCCATATTGTGATTTGTAGTAGGCAAAAGCAGTTGAGATATTTTAAGTCCATATATTTCAGCCGCTTCAAAGTCCCTGCTTGAGACACTGTTTTGACTAGGATTATTAAGTTTATAATACAAACTCGGCGAAATGTTAACTGCTAATGAAAATACAATGATTAAAACCAAAAATAAAGATTTAAAAAACTTTGCAGCATTCTTCTCGAATATCCATTGTGCAATTCCAACGACAGCCAAAAAAAAGCAAGAAAAGAAAGCATAGTAGGCTCCAGTCGCACCAATTAGAGCACAAATTATAAAAGAAGCGAATAATTTCTTGTTGACATTGATTCTGTATCCCCTAGTTTTTGGATTCTCCCTTGACTTAACTAATAGAAAATCATCTTGATGAGCTAACCACATTATAACCATTACCATCAATGGAATCATATAATATCCTAACAAAAATAAGTGCCCAGTTCTCAAAATATGATAGGGAAGAAAAGCATAGAGAAGACTAAAGGTAATAGAAAATGAAATAGGAACCTTAAAATTACGGAAAACCATGTACGCCGAAATCATACATAACGGGAAAGTCATCAAATAATATACATTCATTACCCAAATGGAATTAGAATTAAATAAGGATAAAAATTTCATCACTAAATACTGAAAATTATCCCCTCCTAAAGGGTAATCATACATCTCCAATCCAAAAGGAGCTCCCACATAAGGATTAAAATTATACCATCCATTATCTATCATGCCTTTAATGAACAGATTTGTTGATAAGCCGTCACCGGTGTATACATATGGAATATAAATGTCAAACAAATTTAAACGCAACACATACCACATGCTAACAAAACATACAATTACACAAAGTATGTACTCTAATGGAGTGCGTACTTGCTTTATATGCAACAGCCTTTTCATCGTTTACATTCAGCTCCTACACTACCTGGTAAATTGCCCGAGAATTCATCAATTTGTACCTCTACTAAATGTAAATCTATACCCTCCCTATTTTCAACTGAGTACTCTTCGTCAGCTCGAACAAAAATAGATTCATTTGTATGAAGCTTTGATCCCCTTCCGTTCACCTTTATTAATGCTGTTCCACTAACTACTATCCAAAATCGTCCGCCTTGAAGTAGCTTCTCATCACTTAGTTTTTTCCCTGACTTTATTACTAGCTTCTTTATTCCATAGTTTGCTGAATATTCTAACTCGGTGTATGTGCCCCAAGGTCTATATATCTTATTATGACTTTCACTAATACTAGAACTCCTCTTTTTTAACTCATCGACAATCTGCTTGACCTTTTGTGATGAGCCTTTTTGAGAAATTAGTAGAGCATCAGGGGTATCCACAATAATTAGATTATCTACATCCACGGTTGCAATTGTTCTATCACTCGAAAGTATTAAATTTTGCGAAGAGTCTATCCCTATATGCTGATCAGATATGGTGTTATCGTTCGCGTCCTTCGGTAATTCATCATATAATGATTCAAAACTTCCTAGATCGGACCAACCAATATCGGATGGGATGACTTTAACGATATCACTTCGCTCTATTACCGCGTAATCTATACTATCTGATGGTATATGATTCATATCCACCATACGAATTCTACATAAATTTTGATTTTTATGTGAATTTTGAAATGCATTAATAGCAGCAATATAGATCTTAGGAGCATAAGTCTCCAATTCCCGCAAAAATACTCCGGACTTTAACAAGAAAATACCACTATTCCAATAATAATTGCCCAGCTGTACATATCTTTTAGCGAGTGTAAGGTCGGGCTTTTCTTTAAATGAAATCACTTTGGTTCCCTCTGATTCAATATAGCCATATCCAGTCTCAGGATAATCTGGCGTTATACCGAAAGTCACTATATCCCCCTGCTCCGCCATATATTTAGCAATCTCTATACAACGATTATACTCATCTTCATTTTTTACAATATGATCGGATGGAGTAATTAAAAGTAAATCGTCTTCATTAGCCGCCAAGCAGGCAAGTGCAATAGCTGGAGCAGTATTCCTACCTATCGGCTCAAGCACGAACCTCGTTTCTCTAAAGTTAATCTCTTCTAAATGATCTTGTGCCAAAAAATATTGTGCCTCATTTGAAACAATAAGCGTTTCATCACATAAATTGCGATTACGCTCAACAGTTAATTGAAATAAAGAGCGCTCAGATACCAATTTATTAAATTGTTTTGGATATCCTGCTCTTGAGATTGGCCAGAGACGTGTCCCGTTCCCCCCACATAGAACTACATTAATCATAATTATAAATTCTCCTATTGAGTAATATCCAGAGAAATGACCCGTTCAGCAGCTTCGTCTGTAAAATATTTCTTAATATACTCTCCAGATAATGCAGAAAGTTTAGCCCACTTGGTTTCGTCTGTATATAACCTTATAATGTGATCAGCAAATTCTTGTTCTTCATCTGCAATTTCCATCACTGAATTTGCTTCTTTAAGTCCCTCGGCTCCAATGGAGGTTGCAACAAGAGGAACTTGATAATAAAGCGACTCAACAACTTTCCCCTTAACACCTGCTCCAAAACGAAGTGGTACTACTACCAAACGGGTCTGCCGGTAGTATTCTTCTAATTGTCCATCAGTTACATAGCCCGTTATAATAATTCTTTCAGATTGCCTTGCCATCAAATCCTCTGGAGGATTTGATCCCACGACATAAAGTTTAATGTTTGGATTATCTCGGAAAATATAAGGTAAAACTTTATCGATAAACCATATAATCCCATCGAAGTTGGGTGTATGATTGAATCCACCCACAAACAGTAAACCACTTCTTTTGTTAAATTGTGTATTACTAGTACCTGCATCATAGGGTTTATCATATAGAAATAAAGGTATGTTCCGAATTAATTTATTCGGAAACTCTGAACCAACCAGTTTTTTCTCATATTCTCCAACAACATGAATTACATCTGACTTTTCAAATAACTCAAACTCAACTTTTTTCCATTCCTCAGATGCCTTTAATAAGCTAACCTCTCCAGAAATTTCATAGTTTCTCAATTCACGTATATAATGCAGGTCATGCCCAAAATATATGATTTTAGCTTTCGTATGCTTTTTAAAAACATCTATATACTTGACTGAAATATGAGGACGGTTTAAATATACATAATCAATATACTCTGCGTTATTCTTTATCCATTTGTTAATATGCTTAGCATATTCATTTCCGTATAGAACCTCAACACCCATTTGTTCAAGCTTTGTGGTGTAAGGCTCATGCTTGAAGAAGTTATCACCAATAAAAATAACATGGAAGCCCATGGACCGCAGTAATTTGGTATAGAGGAACGTGCATCTTCCCCCGGCATCCTTATCATAGTGCGGCACATAGTGATCCACAATAACCACAGTTTTCTTATAGCGGCTACGATCTCTCGCCCAGAAAAGATGCTCTGCATTACCGAAATGATCCTTGGCAAGCTCTGCCTTCCATTTCTCTTTAAACTTCTCTTTATTGGTCACCTGATAGCTTTTAATACCGCTTCCGGTATCCGTCCCGTGTGAAATTCCCTCAAAGTGAACGATGACGGACCGCGGTTGCAGCATGACTTTATAGCCCAGTCTTCTGATTTCAAAAGCAATATCCGTATCTTCAAAATAAGCAGGAACGTAGCGTTCATCGAATCCCTTAAGCTCTTTCCACAAGTTATGCCGCAGCAAAATGGCTGCACCGGAAACATAATCTACTTCCTTAACATAGTTGTATTCCGGCTTGGATGGATCATCCAGTCGTCCAAAGTTCCAGCCACTTGCATCATTCCAGATAATCCCGCCAGCTTCTTGCTGTCTTCCATCCGGATATACCAGCTTAGAGCCAACCATTCCGATGGTCTGATCCGATTCAATCAATTCCACCAGAGAATTTAGCCAATCCTTCTGTACATTCGTGTCATTATTGAGGAAAAACAGATATTCCCCCTCTGCAACTTTGGCTGCATTGTTACAATTAAGAAGAAAACCGCGGTTTACACCGTCACGGACTACTTTGATATTTTCCACATAATTAGCAATATTGATTGTCTCATCATTGGACATATCGTCGGCAATAATGACCTCGTAGGATACATCATCGGTATTTCTCAAGATGGATGCCAGGCACAAATAAGTGTATTTCCATTGATTGTAAACCGGTATAATTATAGACACCTTAGGCGCATTAATTTCAGGAAATACCAAATGCTCATAATGAACATTATCCATTTCCTCAACCTCAACAACTGGAGTCTCTTCCTCTACAAATCGTCCTACATACGTATCAATTCTGCTGCCGAGCCGACTGCTATCTTCGGATTTTAAATAGTATTTTAATTTTCGCAGGTTAGACTTGTTAAGTGCGGACAGCATGACTTTAGGATGCTTGACCGTTCTTGCGGCCAGCTTCGATACTACACGTCGTTTGCTGTTGGCAGGAACCAGCCAATCCCGGAAATGATAATATTTCTGCAGCATACGCCAGCCGCCGGACTGATAGATATTATTTAGAATTCTTTCCTGCCGAAGTAGAAGCTCTATGTGTCCTTTTTGATTCTCAATTTGAGTGCCCAATTTATTTTTTTGTGCCTCAATACTATGTTTCAATTCAACAATCTTTTGCTCATACTTGCCAGTAAGCTCTATTTCCTGTTGCTTCCACAAGGCTTTCGCCGTCACCAACTGCTCTTTATAATTTTCAAGCTGACTATGCAGCTCGCTTTTTTCTTCTTCCAGGCGATACAGCTTTTCCTTGAGAGGATCCAGTTCTGCAAATCTTTCTCTCAAAAAAAACAATTCCTGATCCAACACGTTGATATGCTTGTTTCTCTCTTCAACTTCATTCTGTAAGCTCAAAATACGTTCAGTTATCTCCTGATACTTGTCAGGATATGGTGTAATGGAGAACTTCGGCTCCGCATACTCAGAGAAATCGGAACAAAAAGCAATCATATATTTCTCATGTATTTCTTGGCTGTCATTCAACTCACAAGCATAAACAGAAGTGCCGCCCGAAGAGGCGTTGTTCATAAGCGAAACAACTTCAAATCGCTGAGAAACAATGTTAGTATACTTAAAATAATCCTTCAGAAAATTAGAAAACTCGTCTTTATACAACTCTTTAACATGATAAGGATTGGTGTAATCCCTCAAGTCGGAATAGTATTTTTTGTTAGGTGTTGAAACAACGAACGTCCCATTGTCTTTCAACAATCTTTTGACTTCCTTTAGAAAAAGAATTTGCAATTCTTCATCAACATGCTCCAGTGTTTCAAAGGAAACAATGATATCAAAAGAGTTGTCCTGAAATGGCATGCGCTCAATACTGGCGATATAATATTCGAGATTGTCCTTTGGATAAACTCTCCTTGCATGCTCAATTGTGTCCGAATCAATATCTATTCCTACAACTTTGGCAGCAGAATTCGCCAGCAAATAAGAGCCATAACCCTCTCCGCAAGCCGCGTCCAGCACAGTCTTTCCCTTTACCAGTTGTTTAAGTACGCTGTATCGCTGAAAATGTTCTATTTCCAGTTCCTTGTCTGATTCTTGAGGTATAAAACGCTCCCCTGTAAAATCCAATGTAATCCCTACTTTCTATACGATAACTGAGAAAGAGACATCATTTAAATAAAGTACACCACTTAACGAATCGTACCCAATTGGCAAAACCTCAAGAACCAAGGCATCATGAACCCAACTATGCTGCTTATGGTCCTGTTGGGTACCCGAGGCAATCGCAGGTGAAATAGTATATACACCTTGATTCAAGCTTGGAAAACGGAAGTCGAAACAGAAAACATACCCTTTCCCGGGAGAAAGTGACTCCTGTTCCATACCTAAAATATAACTGTTGGTCTGCCCGATAATATTTCCAAGACGATCTTTTATGGAAAAACCGATAATCGGATTGTCAATCACTTCCATAATATCAATTCGAATAAGTAACTGTACGTTTTGCTCAGCTTCTACAAATGTTACTTTATGCTGCATGTTAGAATCATAAAGCGTTATGCCTGTAATGCGCGCTTTATCGTCACCCATCATATCGAGTTTATCTTGCAAAGGATCAACCATATCAGCCTTGGAAGAACCCACAAAAATTGATTCAGAATCAAAAGATATATCCAAACCCAATTTTTTGTAATCTGCCCCAATCATAAAGGCCTGATATTTCTTCGATATTTCCTTAGGATCTCCTTCTTCAATGAGCCTACCTTCATTAATCCAGATTACCCGGTCACAGTATTTGTTGATAACTGACATATCATGGGTAACAAACAGAACCGTTTTAGTCTTCTTCAACTCATCTATCTTCCGATAGCATTTTTGCTGAAATCTAATATCGCCCACACTCAGGGCCTCGTCGATAATTAAAATGTCTGGGTCCACATTGATGGCTACTGCAAAAGCGAGCCGTACAAACATTCCGCTAGAATATGTTTTGACTGGCTGGTGAATAAATTGCCCAATATCAGCAAATTCAAGAATTTCATGTAGCCTTTGATCCATATCTTCCTTGGAAAAGCCCATAATGGTCCCGTTCAGATAGATATTCTCAATCCCTGTGAAATCAGGATTAAAGCCTGCGCCAAGTTCCAGTAGAGCCGATATATTCCCTTTAACCTGCAATGAACCAGAAGTAGGTGTAAGCACACCAGTGATCATTTTAAGCAAAGTGGATTTACCTGAACCGTTCTTACCGATGATCCCCAGACACTCTCCCTTAGGGACATGAAAGGTAACCTGTTCAAGAGCCACAAATTTCTCGTGATAAGCTTTATTTGATAGATGCAATGCTTCTTTTAACCTGTCGGTAGGTTTATGGTAAAGCTTATATTGTTTAGTAAGGCTTTGGGCCTTAATTACATAATCATCCATTCGATATTACTCCTTATATGACATCTGCAAAATGAGGTTTTAACTTACGATATAAAAAGTAACCTACAATAAGCATAGCGAGGGTAACCACCCAAAAATAGATAGTTAACTTCATATCTTGCCAAAACCACTGCCGATAAATAAATATTCTCCGATAACCATCCGTTATATAGTACATAGGGTTTGCCTTAAATAAGAAGCTGTACTTTTCTGGAATCATTTTAAGTGGGTACATAATAGGAGTAAGCCAAAATCCAAACTGTACCAGTAAAGCGACAATCTGAGATGTGTCTTTAAAGAATAACAAAATCGAACTCGTAATCCACGATAGTCCAACTACCAACAAAAAAGTAGCTATCAAATAATAAAAAATTTGGAAGTAATATACCGTAAAATCATATTTATACACCGTAAACATGATAACGAGAAAAACTAAAAAAAACAGATGTACAAATAAAGAGGAGTAAATCCTTATAATTGGTAATATTTCAAGTTTAAAAACCACCTTTTTAACCAAAAAATTATTATCCAATACAGACGTGGTTGACGTCTGCCAGGCCTCGGTAAAAAAGTTCCATGGAATCATGGCACATATAAGCCACAAAATAAACGGAGCGTCATCAATCGGTGTAGACCTGAATCCCACCTGGAAAACAAACCAGAACAGAAGAATAGTAACTAAGGGCTGTATAAAGGCCCACACCGTTCCAAGATAAGAACCCATATATCTCTTTTTGAAATCACTTTTTGCTAAGCTAATAATTAGCTTTTGCGTCTTAATAAATTCTGCCCACATATGGCACTTCCCCACTTACATTTAAAATGTCGAACTGCATAATAATCAGTATTTTGCTTAGAACCCTATTCAATACACGAGTGGATAGTATGAAGCCCCTGTGCTAAAATATTGACGTATCTACAAGAAAAGGAGATTGTAAACCTTGTCGAATCCAGTATACGGGAAACAAGCCCAAACGTCGACCCGTGGCGATAAAAGGGCGGCTATATTTTGGGTGTTAATTGTTGGCATGATTTTGTTTTTAGCTTGGGCCCCCTTCCAGGCTGCACTTTTTAATGGGCAAATGTTCGACTTTGAAAAGCCTCTGTATTGGGCTTTAATCATCAGCACGATTCTATTGATCTTGGGAATCGTAACCTATTATAAGAAATTCAAATTGGAAGATCAAAGAGACTGGCTGGCGGTGCTTGTTATGCTGCTCCCGCTGACATACGTGCTCTCGATGATTTCCGCTGCTTCTCATTATCTCGCAATGAACATGGTCGTAGTGCAGTGCATCTATGCCTCATTATTCATCATTACATTGTACGCCTTGCGGGATCGGTTGAGCAACCGGATCATTCAAACCACAATTATGACCGTTGCCTACCTTATTATAGGCTTCGGGTTCATTAACTGGTTCGGGCAATGGGTCTTGGCTGGGCGCTTGGTGAGTTGGTTCTCGTCCAGGGTATTTAACAATCAATACATTAGTGCCGTCATGACGGACTCCAATGGTATACGTCTGACATCCGTCTTTCAGTACGCAAATACGTATGCAGCATTTTTGATGGCGTTTTTGTTCGCAGCCGTTTTTTGCCTAATGAAGTCAAAGACGTGGTATGGAAAAGTGACTCACGCCTTTATGCTGGTGCCTATTCTGGTATCACTGTTCCTGACTCTTTCGCGTGGTGGTCTTGTGATGCTGCCCGTAGTATTTGTACTACTACTTTTATTTTTTAAACCTGCACGTCAAATTTTGTGGATACTACATTGTGCAATTGCGGGTGTCGTTTCACTTGTTATTTTGAGTCCTATAACAAATTGGGGATTGCAACTGAATCAGACCTATAATGGCACTGAGGCGGCTAAAGGCTGGGGACTACTTATTGGCGCTTCCTTGGTGACTGCAGTTGTTCTATGGCTTATACAAGCCTCTCTGGGATCTCGTTTGGAAAAAGGGATGCAAAGTCTAGCTTCACGTAAACTCTCTAATCTGTGGCTGCCTGTTGGCTCTGTGGTCGTGATTGGTGTTGTTGCGTTCCTGCTCATTGGCACAGGACTACGAAGTTTCCTGCCAGCTAACGTGGAGACGCGCCTGGAAAATATCAACTTCCAACAGCATAGTGTGCTGGAACGTATAACTTTTTATCGTGATGCTTCGAAGCTAATTGCCGATTATCCGTTGATTGGCGCAGGTGGCGGCGGTTGGGCTGCGCTGTATGAAAAATATCAAGACTATGGCTATACAAGCGCACAGGCACATAACTTTTTCATGCAGTATTTGGTAGAGGTCGGTATTCTTGGATTCATTATTTTCATGGCGTTTATCCTTTATATTTTCTATAAATACATTAAAGGTTACATCAAGAGCGATGAGGAAAATCGGGATAGCCACTTTCTTTACCTGATCTTGGCGATGTCCATTTTGCTCCATAGTCTATTGGACTTTAATATGAGTTATGTATTCATGGGCATACTCGTGTTTATTGGACTCGGGGGTATGGCTGCAGCAATGGATGCACATCCTGTAAAACGCTTGGCGATGAAGCCTGAAGGCTTCCGTCCGATTTACAGTATCGTTATTGGTATTCTCAGTATTGTGCTTTTGTTTGTGGGGCTGCGCTTTGTACAAGCCAACAATGCTTCCTTGGAAGCTAAAGCGCTGGAAAGCAGCAATTCCTTTGAACAAAGACAAGCTGCTTACAATAAAGACTTGAATCTGCGCCCAACTCATATTGATTCCATTGTAGGGTTGAGCCACATGTACTACCAGGTATATCAGCAGACCAAACGCGAAGAGTTTTATACTGGCGGCCTTGCCGTTGTTGATCTGGGGCTGCAGGCAGAGCCGTATAATAAAAATATGCTGATCATCAAAATGCGACTGGAGCAAGCCAAAGGGAACAATGATAAGGCATTTGCTATTTTGGAAAATAACCGTACTAACTTCAACTGGGATCTGGATTGGCACAATTTGTTGATTACGCAAGCGTTTGAGTTTGGCAATAAAGCTCGATTGGCCAATGACACAGCTAATGAAAAAAAATATTTTGATGCTGGGATGAGTGCCTATCAACGCATTCTAGATGGTATGGCGCATTTAAAAACATTGCCTCCTACTCAGTTTACTGGCCGCCCTTGGGAGATCACACCATCGATTGCATTGAATGCCGGTAAGATTCAATTCGTCACGGGTAAGTATGCCGAGGCTGCGAGCATTCTGAAAAACGGCTTGAAGGACGATCTGAGTGATTCCACGAATCGTGAGGTAGCTCGTTATTATATTGTCGCTCTGCAAAAGCAGGGGCAGGATGACAAAGCATTGTACGATAAGCTGATTAAAGCCGATCCGATGGAGAAGGAGCAAATTGCTCAACTGAAATCGGAGAGATAGGTATATAAAAATAGACTGCCATGATATCACATCATCTGGCAGTCTATTTTTATATTAAGCATGGTAGGCTATTGCAACTTTGCCTGCTTTTGTTGATCAATCTCTTCTATAACCTGTCTCATATAAGCCAGTACTTCATCTTTAATTTCGTTATGCTGCAGGGCATAATGAATGGTTGTTTCGATGAAGCCCAGCTTCTCGCCAACGTCATGGCGATTGCCGTCAAATTCGTAGGCCAGAATCGGACTCTTTTCTCCAAGTTTGGACAATGCATCCGTCAGTTGAATTTCCCCGCCAACGCCAACAGATTGCTGACCAAGAATATCAAAAATATCAGGTGTCAAGATATAACGTCCCATGATCGCCAAGTTGGAGGTTGCTTCTTCCTTCTTCGGTTTTTCTACCAGACGTTCCGCTTCCGAGATTTTACTGGTGAGTGCATGACCTTCAACAATCCCGTAACGATGTACCTCGTTCCAATCTACTTGCTTTACACCTACAACCGAACGCTGATACTCATCAAAAACATCAATCATCTGTTTGAGACATGGATTATCGGATTCGACGATATCATCACCCAAAAGCACGGCAAAAGGCTCATCACCAATAAACTTACGTGCACACCAGATAGCATGCCCCAAACCTTTAGGCTCCTTTTGACGAATATAGTGAATATCTGCCATTTCTGATGGTTTGCGCACTTCATTAAGCAGATTCCATTTTTCTTTCGAAGTAAGATTATATTCTAGCTCAAATGAGTAGTCAAAATGATCCTCAATTGCTCTTTTGCCTTTACCAGTAACGATAATGATATCCTCAATACCAGATGCTACAGCCTCTTCAATAATATATTGAATCGTCGGTTTGTCTATGATCGGAAGCATCTCTTTAGGCATCGCCTTCGTAGCAGGAAGGAATCGGGTTCCCAGTCCCGCAGCAGGAACAATCGCTTTACGGATTTTCATAGGTTAAGCTCCTTTGTCTTCAATATAACGAATAGGAATACTGTCTATGATTATAACAGGAAGATAGATGAATTTGATAGGTTAAAGAAGAAGACATCATCCCTCGACGAGAACATGTCTTCCAATCTCTAGCTTGCTATATGATTATATTATGCTTCTATGATCTTTCTTGCTCCAGCATAAATATACAATTATTTACTTCACCAGCTGCCCACGTGTAACACCCAGCTGATTCGTCGCTTTGAGAGTCTTCCAAACCTGCGTACCGCTGATTTCTCCGCGCAGGGCACGGTTATAGAGGTCAATAACCTCATGTACTTGCTCCGGTGTCTCTTCCAAAAATTCTACACGGTAACGAGACACACCCAGCTCCATAAAGTTGGACAGGTACTCGGCCCCGGATTGCTCAATAGCATTGTATACCGTATTGCGGCAGCCTTCGTCCACGCGGACTGGATGAGACATACCAATACGATCACGCAGGGAGACACGATGATCCTCACAAGGGCGACCACAGTTGGTGTAATCTGTGCCTTCACTCATGAAGGTACAGTATACGCAGTGTTCGGTATGGAACATCGGCATATGCTGCTGGATTACGATTTCCAGCTTGTCGGTACGTGTACGTCTAAGCATATCGACCATCTGTTGGATGTTCAGATCATACGACGGCGTAACGAGGTCGCAGCCGGAATCAAGGAACAGATCGGCCGCCTTATGGTTGGCAACGTTAAGCGAGAAGTCGCCAATCAGCTGCGGATGATGTGCGTCCGGGTTCTCCAAGCGATGACGCATGTAGAAATACAGCGCACCCGGATTGCGTACCAACACAGCATCCGGCTTCAAGCGCAGGATGTTGTTGTGATAGCCGTTTTCACCCGGCATGTGAATACGCGGGGTCACCAGCGCAATTCGGCGTCCTGCGCCGTGTACGGCCTCTACAGCTGCCGGGAATTGCTTGATGAACTCGAAGTCGGCGTAGATGAACTCCACGCCGGCCTCCAGCGCAGCCTCAACCTGCGGGAGGCTGCGGCACAACGCGGTCAGCTCCGCCTGACCGCGCACCACAGGCGATGCCGGAACGGATGCATCGCCATACACCTCCACCGCCCGCTTCGTGTACACGGGCGGTTTGGGGCGCTCGCCCGCGAGCAGCTCTACCGCCTGGCGGCGAATGCTGTTCAGCTCGCGCATCGGCACGATGACGTCCCCATGTAGATGGACGTCCAGCTCTTCCAGCTGGAACACCGTTCCGCCCAGTCGACCGAACTGCTCTTCGAGCAGCTCGTGCGTCATCGGACGCTTCTGGGCGATTTCAAGTTCCAGCTCGGAGTCCACGCGGACCGTTGTGCCCTTCTGCACGTCGGTCCACCAGGTCGACAGCGGCTGCCCTGGAGAGCCGCTGACACGCACATGTATCGGGAAGACGCGGTACGGCTTATCCGTTTCGTACGACTGGCGCAGACGCTTGTCCAGCGCCGGGTCGTTGGTCTTCCAAATGCGGTCGCCCACATGTACACGGCGCAGGTCCACATCGTTGCGTCCCGCTATGATGTCGATGATCCAGCCTTCTCCGGCTTCGCCTTCAATTTTCACGCCCTTGCGGCGGATATCGTATACGCGTCCGCCCTCTTCTTTTTGCGTAGGATCGCCCGCATCGAATACAATACCGTCGCCACGCTTCAGCGGTGCATCAATACGGCAGACTACACCATCACGAAGAATTTGTTCCACCCGGCCCAGATACACGCCCCGGCTTTTCGGGAACGTACCGTCAACCAGTTTTTTGTTATTCGTTCCTTCCAGAAAACCGTGCGTAAAGCCACGTGAAAAGCTCTGCTGCAGCTCACGGATATCTTCTTTGCTCGTCTTGGACGTATCGCCATCAAAATACTTATCAATGGCCTTGCGATATTTGCTGACCACATTTGCTACATATTCAGGCGTTTTCAATCGCCCTTCGATTTTAAAGGAAACCACACCTGCGTCGATCAGCTCAGGCATCAAATCAATGGCCGCCAAATCCTTAGGGGACAACAGGTATGTCACATCGGCCATCGGCTTTTGCTCCCCATCCACCATCAGATCGTAAGGCAAACGACATGCCTGTGCACACTCACCACGGTTAGCAGAGCGTCCGCCCCACATTTCTGAAGTCAGACATTGGCCTGAATAAGATACGCATAACGCGCCATGTACAAATACTTCCATCGGAAGTCTCGCCTGATCGCCAATTTTTTGAATCTGTTTCAGATTATTTTCGCGACCAAGCACGACCCGTTCCATGTTGTACGGCTTCGTGAACTCTACGGCCTCCGGCGAAGTAATCGTCATTTGGGTAGAGCCATGGATCGGAAAATCCGGTGATATATCACGGATCATTTTCACCAAGCCCATATCCTGAACAATCAGGGCATCGACTCCGGCATCAATGCAGGCATCAACCAGCTCCTTAGCGTCCTCCAGCTCATTTTCAAATACCAATATATTGAATGTCAAAAAACCCTTAACCCCGTAGCTATGCAAAAACGCCATAATTTCAGGCAGTTCCTCCATGCGGAAATTGTTCGCCCGTGCCCGTGCATTAAACTTTTCGACTCCGAAAAAGATTGCATCGGCTCCATTCGCTACCGCCGCACGCATACAATCCCAGTCACCTGCTGGTGCCAGAAGCTCGACATCTTCTCTTCGTACTGCTGATTTCATTATTGTCCTCCCTATATGCTGAAAACGAATGATCACCCATTGGCTCATCGTTTTTCAGGGCAGCTATGCTGCTTGTTTGCATCCTATCTGTTTCTATCATCCTGCCCGATCATTCACCTTCTGAACCATCGGTTCCTCGCATGAATTGCATCCAACTCAAAAAATCCGCATCACAAACATCTGCGGCATAATCATTCTTATCTTGTAACTAATCTAGTGTACCAGACTGCGCCCCCATCTTCTACACTTTCCAAGCGATTCCTTCAAAAATATCATACTAAAAATAAAAAAAACACCTCCATATCCGTCGAGCGGTGCTTTGGAGGTGAGTCATATCAAACTAGAAAGAGCGAAGTAAATATCGCTGCTCAGACTGCTTCTTAAAAAAAGGAAAATTAGGTAGGATAGGCAACCTAGTAAAACGTGCAGCCTTTGATCTTCCCTGCTTACCTCACTCTTTAAAAAGATTGGCGGTCTGCTGGCGGGCACCAGCGAAGCGGGCCATTTGAATCCGGAGAAGCGTCAGCGTTCGCCTTTGACCTGGGATTCTTACATATAAATCACTTATACAATCCAAGAATCCCGGGTCAACAACGATCGCAGGATCAAATGGCACGCGCAGCGCTCTCCCCACAAACTGCCTAATCTTTTCTCTACTTCACAAACATAAATGAATTCAGCGTTGAATCCAGTGCGTTAGACTGGACAGCCGTGTTGTTCGCGTCATTCAACGTTGTTGTCACGGTGTATGTTTTTCCATTATGCTCCAGAACAATTTGGTGGCCCGTATAACCGATCCCTTCTTCCACACGGTGGAATGCAAAGGACACTGCCGGAACACCAGCGAATGTCACGTCCTTAACCTCCTCAACCTTGAGGTTTTTATAGTTTTTACCTTGTTTATCATAAAAGTCCTTGAGCTGGGACACTGTTAACTCAAATGATTGGTCATTGTCGATTTTGATGGAAAAACGACCGCCAGTAAACTTGTATTCCACATCGCCTAATTCAAATTGGTCGCTAACCGCAGTCCAGTACCGTGGAATATTGACCGTATATTCATAGGCTTTGGATGTTTTTTTGATCGTTTTCGTTTTATCCGCCAGATAGTCATCTTCTTCCAACTGTCCGAAGTTGCTCGCTACGGTTTGGAAATCAATTTGAAGCGAGGAAATAAGTGCGTTGAACTGGTCATTCCCTTTGCTTACTTTTTCCGGTACCGCATATTCTGCCAAGTAGCGGTATCCACTTTGCTGAATCAGCACATTATATTCCTTAACCCATCCATCGCCAAAATTATAACGGTACTCCTGAACCAGCCCTTGAACACCTGCGACCTTCATTGGATATGTCTTCTGTGCCTCGTAGGCTGTAGACACAAATGAATCACTCAGCCATTTTTGCAGCTGTTGACTCCAATTCTCCAACGTCCCATCCGCTGGGGCAGAGGTTACTTTTATGTGGAAGCTTGAGCCATCATTGCTTTCGTATTGCATTCGCTGATCATCCATATTCCAGCCCGCGGGTATGCTAAGTGACACACCGTAATCTGGATTTCCGGCCTCGCGTGTGCCTCCAACGACGGTGGACAGGTCTTTGATGCTCTTATCCTGCGTATTAAAGGAGGTTTTGAAGGAATTTAACAATCCCGCATATTGGGCCAGATCTTTATAGTTCGTGGCTTTGGCATCGGAAAAATAAATTACATACAGTCGTCCGTTATCATAATATTGACGATTTTCCCACAATACGCCATCCGCATCCTTCGTAATGACACGAGCATAAGGCACCTTCGCTTTCGGGAAGGATTTCCGATCTATGACAGTCTCTCCCGTTTCCTTGGCATTCTGCACCAATTGTTGTAACAGATCATCCGCATTCAGTGGAACCGGCTGGGATGCTGTATGGACTTCCATATAATACGCGCTATTTTCGTCCATAAAAGTGGAAATGCTCTCATCTCCACCTCCCTGACCAATGACGAGTCCTGTAGGATAGTTCATAGACCATTCGTAGTAACTGTTCCCGATCTGCGTCTTGCCCTCATCATTATCAATGTTCGGCGTCTCTTCGGCTACCGTACCTGCTTCTTCTTGTGCTTCCATCCGAACTATGATAACTGCACCACTCTTTTCCAGCTTGCCGCCAAGCCCTTCCGCTATTTGACGCAAGGGCACCATAAGGATGCCTGAAGACATTTCTGGCGGAGCTGGAAGAGTCACCTTGTGACCTCTCACCCAGGCGGTGCGGCTGCCAATGGTCAGCGATACAAAGCGAGACCCGCTGCTGATTTTGACTACATTATCTTCAGCCAGCCGAATTTTGCTGTTAAATGCCTTTTTAAACACACCGGCTGGAACCATTAGCGCCCCACTCTTTGAGTATGGCTTCGTAATATTCGCATTCTGACCGTTCACGATGGCTGTATTGCTGCCGCTTTGCAGGCGCAGCTCCAATATGGCTTTATCACTATCTGCCGCAGCTGCCGGCAAAGCGGAAAGCAGAAGGGACAATGCGACAGCGCCGACCCCCAGCTTACGCATCATTTTTCTTTGCATATGCTTCACAGTAATCTCCCTTTAGCTATATTTGATAGATTCAAGATCCGTTTTTATTCATTTTCCAGCAACAGCAGCCTCTTGAGCCGACTCTGATGCTTCCTTGGAAGGCGCTATGCTGCCATCTTCGACAGAATCCGATTCATTTGAACCTTCAAGATCCTCTCCCGACTGAATGGAATCATAGATTTCACCATTATCCTGTGTCAATACCAGCTTGCGCTTCACAATATCACCGTCCGACTGCATAAGTACACTCACCGTTTGACCCGGCTGATAGCTTTTAAGCAACTCATTGACGTCGATTGCGGAAGCTACACGCTTGCCGTTAATACTGTATAGCTCATCGCCTTCCTTGATTTTGGCCTGAACGGCGTTCGCCGAAGTAATTTTCGTGACTTTCAGAGGGTCCTCGGTAGGCAATCCGACGATAGCTGACCAGCTCTCTTCCAGGCCCAAGCCAAGACTGGCACGCCGAACCTCGCCGTATTTGAAAAATTGGCCGATGACGTACTTTACCGTATCCGATGGAATTGAAAAGCCCATATTTTCAATGCCAACCGCCGAGAATTTCATCGTATTGATCCCGATGACCTCGCCCTTGAGATTGACCAGCGGACCGCCGCTGTTACCGGGATTTATCGCTGTATCACTTTGGATCAGACGATAAGCAGCGTTGACACCACGGTTCAGTCCACTAACAACACCCGAGGTTGCCGAATTACGAAGTGAGAACGAAATAGGCGTACCGATAGCGACCACCTGCTCACCCACCTGCAGACTGTTCGTGGAGGCTGCCAAAGTAGCGGGCTTGAGTCCGCTTGCCTTGATTTTGACTAATGCCAAATCACTGACCGGATCGCTGTAGCTGTCGGTAATTCCATACGATTTTCCGTCCGAAGTTACAACTACAGCATCACCTAATCCTTCGATAACATGTGCATTCGTGACGATCCACCCATCTGTCCGAATAATGACGCCCGTGCCGTGAGCCAGATTGTACCGATCTCCACCTGCTACTGTTTCTCCTGTGGCAGAACGGCCGATGATACCGACCACAGAAGGAGATACATTTTTAATGACCTGCGGCACACGATCGGCTGATAACGTATATGTACCATTCGCGCTGTTATATGCGCCGCTGGTTCCCAATGCTTTATTCATATCGCTTACGTTGACATAGACCCCGCCATTAATGACTTTGGCCTTCAAAGCAGCTCCACTGCCGGCTGCACCTGCTGTTCCAGAAACACACAAAGCGCTGCCCAAAGCCAGCACAGCCGCTCTTTTCCCCATCTTACGCATACACTCACCATTTCCTCTCTTACATGACCCTCTTCTATCAGATAGTCCAAATCTACCATAGAGGGGACATGCATACAATCGCTTTAAGCCCTATCTTTTTCTAAAATAGTACCGCTTGCCACTTATCTGTCCTCTCATACTATTTATATTATAAATTTACCAAATCCTTATATCAAAAAAATAAGCAAAAACGATAAATAATCGTTATACCGTTTGGACCATTCCTTCGTTTACGGGCACAACCAATTATGATACCATCACATTATATCTTAGTTTTATTATCGGAAATAAAATAAAGGAGGTTAACAGGATGGCCTACGAACCAATCTGGACTGCTCATCCAGATAAGCTAAACAAATTTGAGCTGGTCAAGCTGGAAAAAGACGGGCTCGACGTTATACGCACCATTATCGAAAGCTATGCAAACGAAGGCTATGACTCGATTTCCGCAGACGACATGGACCGTTTCAAATGGGCTGGTGTCTATCAGCAAAAGCCCAAGGACGGTCATTTCATGATGCGTGTCCGCATTAACACAGGTATCATGACCTCAGCACAGGCACATGCATTGGCCGACATATCCACGCTGTACGGACGCGGTCTTGTGGATGTCACCACTCGTCAGGCGATTCAATTTCACTGGCTGACGGTTGAAAACTTGCCCGATATTTTCAAGCGACTGGAAGAAGTCGATTTATATTCCTTTGAAGCCTGCGGAGACTGCCCGCGTACGATTGTCGGGAACCCGCTGGCTGGCATTGACCCCAACGAATTGGTGGATACCAGAGAGATTGTCGACGAGGTAAACCGTTTTTTCTTATTGAATCGAGACTTCTCCAATCTGCCGCGCAAGTTCAAAATGTCCATCTCCGGCAATACGTACAACAACGCACAGGCTGAAATTAACGACTTGTCCTTCACGCCAGCCACCAAGACCATTGACGGAAAAGAAGTGGTCGGCTTCCACGTGATGGTCGGTGGAGGTTTATCCGCCAAGCCACACTTGGCACAGTCACTGGATCTGTTTGTTCGTCCCGAGGAAGTACTGAAGGTTGCTATTGCAGTCACAACCATTTTCCGTGACTACGGCTATCGGGAAAAACGGCACCATGCCCGCCTGAAATTCCTCGTCGCCGATTGGGGCACGGAAAAGTTTTTGGCTAAACTCACTGAGTATATTGGCGAAATGCCAGGACGAGGCGAGGACAAAACAATTGGCTGGCAGGCCGCCTATTTTGACGGTGTACATCCTCAAGCCCAGGAGGGCCTGAATTACGTCGGTCTGAACGTGCCTGTCGGTCGTCTGAGCGCCAACGAGCTGCATGAACTGGCTGAACTGGCTGATCGCTATGGTGATGGACAGATTCGTACCACCATGTCGCAAAATATATTGCTGAGTGGCGTGCCGGACGACCAAGTGGAAGAATTACTGGAAGCTCCTGTGTTGCAGCGCCTGACACCACAGCCCAAGCATTTCATGAGCCGTACGGTATCGTGCACAGGGAATGAATTCTGCAATCTGGCGATTGTGGAAACCAAAAAGCGGGCGGTCGATGTAGCCAAGTATTTGGATCAGCACGTCGATTTAGATGAAAAAGTGCGAATTCATTTTATCGGCTGCCCAAATTCCTGCGGTCAAAAGCATGTTGCAGACATCGGCTTGCAAGGCTCGCTCATTAAAACACCCGAAGGCATGGTCGACGCTTTCGATATCGCTATCGGTGGAGCACTCGGACCCGATGCCCAGTTCAACAAAGCGCTCAAGGGTCGCGTACGCGGAGATCAGGTCGGACCTGTCCTGGCAGAACTCATTCTGTTTTACAAAGAAAACCGGACCCCTGGCGAAAGCTTTTTCGCGTATGTACAGCGTGTAGGTGTTCCGACTTTCCAGGAAAAGCTGTCTGCTATTTTACAGTCCAGCATTGTTGCATCCTAGATACCGCATCCAATACCAGCCTGTTTGTATTTCATATACAAGCAGGCTGTTTTTTTATGATCACACAGCTATACAGATCATCCTCAGCGTTTCACAAAAAAGACACCGGATTACTCCGGTATCAATATTTTCGCAAAATCGAGCACTGTTGGTTTCTGGACACCAGTTGTAGATGTTACCACCGCGTAGCCTGATGGTATTTTATATATCAAACCCGTATCATATCGGATACCAAAGGAATTGTCTTCCTTATAATGAGTCGTAGTTTCCCATTCCTTCGTTCCGTTTCCTTCCAAGCCTGTGATGGTGATTCCATGCATCTTCGTGGTTTTTCCCAGTGGGTCATATTGATCGCTAAACTGAACGTACAGTTGTTCTTCAGGCAGGTACACCCGGTCAGACGGATAGTCCTCTGTATTGCCAAACAATTGCAGATCATTACTTAAAACCTGTGTGCGCTTGCTGTTTCCATTAAATCCAGTTACAGCAATATGACCATTAGACAGCTCACGTACTTCAGCAATGTCCTTGCCCGGGCCCAAATCCAACTGGATATTGCGAATATCGCGACCATATACATCTACTTGCACCCCTACCGGGCCATCTGAGCTGTTCATAAGCGCATAATACCCACCGTGGCTGCCGACCAGCCAACCCGAGTTCACCCCGTTCGTCGTTCGATTCCATTGAATATCGCCATCTTCTGTATACTTGAATACAGTGAAAGTCTGCTCCGCACCGTTAAGAGAGGAGACCAAAAACCCTCCATCCGCAAGCGGTTCAAAGCCTATCCGAGTATTTGGTCCATGGGATATCAAGCCATCCGTTTGTAACGTTTTGGACCACACGGCATTGCCGTCGTTATCCAAACGTATCGCCTGCAAATCTTGTACGCCGTTCGGTTTTGTATAGTCAGTCAGAAACAGCATGCCACCATCTGACGTTTCCCGCTGCACCCCCCTGCTGCTCGATCCCGGTTGCATGCTCAAATCCTGCTGGTGCCACCATACGCTCTCCAGAGAGCTGTCCAGCTTGCCATATGTAACATGCACTACGCTTGCCTCTGTATCGTCCTCGATATTCAGGATTAAAAAACCGCCATTCATCGCGGGCTGGATATAATCGTGGGCGTTTTCTACATCCTTAATGCTTCCAATCGCCGCACTGGTTTCAATCTCGGCTTGCTTGGTCACAAGTGCCTGAGACACCTCTGATGCATAGGATGGTGGAGCACTATAGCCCATCGCACATGCCGCCAAAACAATTCCCGCTGCCCATGAATATACTCGTGTACGTAAAACCCTGTTTGGTACCATCTTCAAAACGTTACAGCTCCCTTCATGACTTTACCTCAGAGATGTTATATAAACCCTTGATGTGATCAAACTACAGACGCTTCAACTTGGAATGGTTGTCACGTGGGCACGGAGCTTCGTATGATGCCAATTACTTATGAGTTATATATTTATCTCTTCAAGTCCGAGCCTCAACATCCGCAACTCTACAATAGAGAGACTACTCAGAACTTTCTGACGATGAATACAGCTATAGATTTATTATTTCAGTTCTTGGAAAACTATGTGTCACATGCTTTAACGCAAGATTTGATAAAAGTTTTCTTTTTTTCAAAAATAATAAAGCCCTGCCAAGAAAAAGGCATAGATACGTAAATTCGTATTCCGCCTTCATACCTGTGCAGGGCTTCCAAAACGTACAAAGAGGCTATCTTTAAGTCAATAAACGCTATCTATAGATCAACCGCCTGAAGCGCTTGGCTGCGCTGTGTATCCCGTTCAAGGATTGGTTTTAAATATCGGCCTGTGTACGATTCTTCAACTTTCACGAGCTGTTCCGGTGTTCCTGTAGCCAGGATCGTTCCACCGCCGCTTCCACCTTCTGGTCCCAGATCAATCAAATAATCGGCTGTTTTAATTACATCCAGATTATGCTCAATAACCAAAACCGTCTCTCCTGAATCAACCAAACGATGCAGTACCATTAGTAATCGGTCAATATCGTGAACGTGCAGGCCGGTGGTCGGCTCGTCCAGAATATAAATTGTTTTGCCTGTGCTGCGACGATACAGTTCAGAAGCGAGCTTCACACGCTGAGCTTCACCCCCGGATAAGGTAGTCGCAGGCTGACCCAGCTTGACATACCCCAAACCTACGTCCATCAGTGTCTGAATCTTGCGATGGATCTTGGGGATATTTTCAAAAAACTCTGTCGCATCCTCTACCGTCATCTCCAGTACATCAGCAATACTTTTGCCTTTGTACTTAACCTCAAGGGTCTCCCGATTATAGCGTTTGCCCTTGCAGACTTCACATGGGACATATACATCTGGCAGAAAATGCATCTCAATCTTGATGATGCCGTCGCCTTTACAAGCTTCACAGCGACCACCCTTGATGTTAAAGCTAAAACGACCTTTTTGGTAGCCTCGGACCTTTGCCTCATTTGTTTTGGAAAATAGATCACGAATATCATCAAATACTCCGGTGTAGGTCGCAGGATTTGAACGAGGCGTACGGCCGATTGGAGACTGATCAATCTCTACGACTTTATCAATATTTTCAAGCCCGCGAATCTCCTTATGCTGCCCCGGACGAACTCTCGCCCGGTTCAAATCACGCGCCAGCGTTTTGTATAGGATTTCGTTGACCAGCGTTGACTTCCCGGAACCGGATACGCCAGTAACAGCCGTGAACACACCTAACGGGATTTTAACATTCAAATTTTTGAGATTATTCTCCTTGGCCCCGCGAACCTCCAGCCACTTATCCGTAGGCTTGCGTCGTTCGGTATTGACCGGAATGAACTTGCGGCCACTCAAATATTGTCCTGTCAAAGAGTTTGGGTCCTCCATAACTTCCTGCGGGGTCCCCTGTGACATGATCATCCCGCCATGGATTCCTGCTCCCGGCCCAATATCAATAATATAATCTGCTGCCATCATGGTATCTTCGTCATGCTCCACCACAATCAACGTATTTCCGAGATTCCGCATATGCTCCAAAGCACTAATCAGGCGGTCATTATCTCGCTGGTGCAATCCGATACTAGGCTCGTCCAAAATATAGAGTACACCCATTAGACTGGACCCGATCTGTGTCGCCAGCCGAATACGCTGTGCCTCACCACCGGACAACGTCCCTGCTGCACGGCTTAATGTCAAATATTCCAGACCGACATTGACCAGAAAGCCCAAGCGGCTATTAATTTCTTTTAAAATGAGATTGGCAATCGACTTCTCCTTCTCACTCAGCTCCAGCGTTTGGAAAAAGTGAGCCGCTTCAGCGATGGACAAATCAGTCACATAGGCGATATTGTGCTGCTGAATGGTTACCGCGAGGCTCTCTTTCTTCAGACGGTGTCCCTTACAGGTGTTACATGGTTTGGCGCTCATAAAGCCTTCAATAAATTCACGGATACCATCAGAAGCTGTGTCACGATAACGACGCTCCAGATTCGGAATGATTCCCTCAAAGGTCACATAGGCTTCCTTGCGTTGACCAAAATCATTTTCGTAACGGAACCGAATCTTCTCGTCAGCCGTCCCGTGTAAAATGATGTTCATTTGCTCCGTGGTCAATTGGCTAACAGGAACATCCTGTGGAATACCGTAATGCTCGCATACCGACTGTAAAAATTGCGGATAATAAGTGGAAGTTCCACCACTCCATGCCTGAAATGCTCCATCCTCCACACTTTTTTGAGAGTCGGGAATAAGCAAATCTGGGTCCACCACCATTTTAGCACCCAGTCCGTCACAATCCGGGCAAGCACCAAACGGATTATTAAAGGAGAACATCCGCGGGGTCAGCTCATCTATACTGAAACCGCAAATCGGGCACGCAAAATTAGAGCTAAACCGCAGCTCTTCTTGCCCCATATTGTCCACGAGCAACTGGCCGCCTGACAGTTTTAGAGCCGTCTCAATCGAGTCGGATAGACGCGTACGCACATCTTCCTTGACTACGATCCGGTCTACGACCACTTCAATCGAATGCTTCTTATTCTTCTCCAGCTCAATCTTTTCCGACAGCTCGCGCAATTCTCCATTGACACGTACCCGTACAAAGCCCTGCTTGGCTATATCCGCAAATAGTGTTTTATGCTCGCCTTTACGTCCCGATACCAATGGAGCTAAAATTTGCAGCCGTGTCTTTTCAGGATACTGCATGATGCGATCCACCATCTGCTCAACGGTCTGGGATGTGATCTCAATGCCATGTTCAGGGCAATGAGGGTGGCCGACTCGGGCAAACAATAACCGCAAATAATCATAAATTTCTGTAACCGTACCAACGGTCGAACGCGGATTCCGGTTGGTGGTTTTCTGGTCAATAGAGATCGCAGGAGACAGACCGTCAATCGAGTCGACATCCGGCTTCTCCATCTGTCCGAGGAACTGACGCGCATACGCAGATAGAGATTCCACATATCGCCGTTGTCCTTCCGCATAAATCGTATCGAAAGCCAGTGACGACTTACCTGAACCACTAAGCCCCGTCAGAACGACAAATTTGTCACGAGGAATCGTCACGTCGATATTTTTGAGATTATGCGCCCGTGCGCCTTTGATGATGATGCTTTCATTCGCCAAATGTTTCATCTCCTTAGCTGTAGTTCAAGTCATGCTATATTCCATTGGATTATTGACGCAGGTGATATATCGCAAAGAGAACGACCACATGGGCCGCCCTCACTATTGTTAAAACGTGCAAACATTTCATTTTCAATGTGCCTGCGCTTCCAGCTTATTCTTATACTACATGCTTAATCAGCCCGCAGCTCCAGCAAAGCGTCACGCAACTCGGCGGCCCGCTCGAACTGTAGATTCTTGGCCGCATCCTTCATTTCTGCTTCCAGGCGCTGAATAAGCGATTGACGCTCCTTCTTGGAAAGTTTACCCGTCTCACTAGGAAGGTAATCATTCTTTGCCTCTGTAGCCTTGGTTGCTTCAATGACATCCCGAATCTTTTTACGGATCGTTTGAGGGGTAATCCCATGCTCTTCATTATACTGAATTTGAATCGCACGGCGGCGTTCCGTTTCTTTGATCGCTTTATCCATGGATTCGGTAATCTTATCACCGTACATAATAACACGACCATCGCTATTCCGTGCTGCCCGTCCAATCGTCTGAATCAGAGACCGTTCAGAACGCAGGAAGCCTTCTTTGTCCGCATCCAAAATGGCAACCAGAGATACTTCCGGTAAATCCAGGCCTTCCCGCAGCAGGTTGATCCCGATCAGCACATCAAAAGTGCCCAGACGCAGATCCCGCAAAATAGCCATCCGCTCCAGTGTCTTGATCTCAGAATGCATATATCGGACCTTGATGCCTACTTCTTTTAAATAGTCTGTCAAATCTTCCGACATCTTCTTCGTGAGTGTGGTGACCAGTACCCGTTCTTCACGGTCTATGCGAAGTCGTATCTCATTAATGAGATCGTCAATCTGACCCTTGCTCGGACGCACCTCAATAATGGGATCAAGAAGCCCGGTTGGACGAATAATTTGCTGCACCATTGTATCGCATTTCTCCAGCTCATAGGGACCTGGAGTAGCCGATACGTAGATGATCTGGTTCACCTTGTCTTCGAACTCTTCAAATTTCAACGGACGGTTATCCAGCGCGGACGGCAGACGGAAACCATGCTCCACCAGCACATTCTTGCGCGCCTGGTCACCATTATACATAGCCCGAATTTGCGGCAGCGTAACATGGGATTCGTCAATGACGATCAGCATATCATCCGGAAAATAATCCATCAACGTATACGGTGTCGCTCCCCGCTCGCGGAATGTCAGTGGACCCGAGTAGTTCTCGATCCCGGAACAAAAACCGACCTCTTTCATCATCTCGATATCATAACGAGTACGTTGTTCCAAACGCTGGGCCTCAAGCAGCTTCCCTTGTTCCTTCAGCACCGCCAGTCGCTCTTCAAGCTCACGCTCAATGTTGACCAGCGCCACCCTCATCGTATCCTCATGGGTAACGAAGTGAGATGCCGGGAAAATAGCTACATGCTCACGCTCACCGATCAATTCACCCGTAAGCACATCAATCTCGGTAATCCGTTCTATCTCATCCCCAAACAGCTCTACCCGTATGGCATGTTCCCCTTGAGAAGCCGGGAATATTTCAACCACATCTCCACGTACACGGAAAGTACCCCGCACGAAGTTGATATCGTTCCGCTGATATTGAATATCTACCAAACGGGACAAAATCTGATTGCGGGGTTTCTCCATACCGACTCTAAGCGAGAGCAGCAGGCTTGAATATTCTTTCGGCGAACCCAAACCATAAATGCAGGAAACACTCGCTACGATAATAACATCACGACGCTCAAACAGAGAGCTTGTGGCCGAGTGGCGAAGTTTATCAATCTCCTCATTAATGCTGGAATCCTTCTCAATATACGTATCAGAAGACGGAATGTACGCTTCCGGTTGATAGTAATCATAGTAGCTGACAAAATAATCAACGGAGTTGTTTGGAAAAAACTCTTTAAATTCGCTTGCCAGTTGGGCAGCCAACGTCTTATTATGCGCAATAATCAGCGTAGGCCGATTCAGCTTGGCGATGGTTTGCGCGATGGTAAATGTCTTACCCGTTCCCGTAGCACCCAACAACGTTTGATGCTTCTTTCCTTCTGCGATCCCTTCTACCAGTTCAAAAATGGCCTGAGGCTGATCGCCTTGAGGTTGGAATTCCGACTCAATTTCAAAAGTCTTGTTGCTAACAACGATATCACTCATTGCCCTGCATCACCCTTATCGTCTAAAATGGAAACATCATGTTACTACACCAGTCGAGCTGGAACGTCTTTACCTGTAACTCTATGTCGATATTTCCCGAGCAATGGTACTTGGGAAATATGGTTAGATAAGAATGTTTGTTCCCGTATTATACCTCTTTCTTACTGTGGATGCAAACGATAAGTCTTGAATAGGAGTGAATTATATTTTGGATATCACCATCGTATTGGGCATCATCGCAGGAATCATATCATTAATCGGTGGCTTCTTATGGGAGGGTGGCCAATTTTCAGGACTGCTCCAAGGTACATCGGCTCTGATTGTATTTGGTGGAACCTTCGCCGCAGTCGTTATTAGCTACCCCGCCTCCAAGCTGAAGACCATCCCCACTGCGCTTCGGATGGCGTTTAGCCGTGAGGAAAACCCTACCGAGCAATATATAGAAGATTTGGTTTCTATGGCTTCCACCTCCCGCCGATCCGGTGTACTTGCGCTAGAGCGTATTTCCTCGGAGCATCCGAATGCTTTTTTGCGTGAAGGTCTTCAACTGGTCATCGACGGCACCGAGCAGGAGCAGATCAAACAGATTCTAGAGCTTGAGTTAGATACCATTGAACAAAAGCATGAAGGATATGCCAAAATATTCGATTCCGCAGGCGGCTATGCCCCTACGATGGGAATTATCGGTACGGTAATGGGTCTGATCCATGTACTGGGCAGTCTGACCGAGCCTACTGCGCTCGGACCGTCCATTGCTGTCGCGTTTATCGCAACACTATACGGCGTAGCCAGCGCCAATCTGATCTTCTTGCCCATCGCTTCTAAAATAAGGGCATGCAGTGAATCAGAGGTCGCTATAATGGACTTGCTGCTGCAAGGTATTCTGGCTATCCAGAACGGTGAGAATCCGAAGCTAGTACGCAAAAAGCTGGATTTCTTTATCCGCTCAGAACAAAATCAGGATCGCAAACCACCACGGCGCTCACGCGTAGAGATCACCGCTCCAAAGGAGGACTCCTTCCATGAGAACGCGCGCTAAGCGCCGTGGGCGTAAGGAGGGCGGAGACCATCGTGACCGCTGGATGATTACCTATGCTGATCTAATCACCCTGCTGCTCATTTTTTTCGTTGTAATGTACGCCATGAGCAGCCTGGATGCCAAAAAATACGATATCGTTGTTCAATCCCTCCAGGATACATTCCACAAGGGTGATTCTATTCTGGAGCAAGGCTCGGGCATCACGGGTTCGGCGGATCGCTACACCAGTAAGAATCCGCCTGCGACCAAGCAACCGGCATCCGATAAAAAAGAAGCGGGATCGACTAAGCTAACCGAACGTGAACAGGCCTTTCGTAAGCAGGAAAATGAACTGCAAAATCTAATGGGTGTCATTCAAGAATATATTTCGGACAACAAGCTGGAAAACCAGATTTTCGTGTCAGATCAACCGCGGGGTATTGTCATTACGCTGAATGACCGCTTTTTATTCGATCAAGGCAGGGCTGCACTCAAGCAGGGCTCTGCCAATACGCTATCCAAGTTGGCCAGTCTGTTCAGGGACTTAAAAACACCTATCAGTATTGAGGGACATACGGACAACATTCCTTTCACTGGCACCTCAAGCTCATCGATCTATAAGGACAACTGGGAGCTTTCCGGCGCACGCGCGTTATCTGTACTCCGATTCTTTCTGGACAGAGAACATCTGTCACCCTCTGGATTCCAGTATGCGGGTTATGCGGATACCCGACCGGTTGGTGACAATAAGACCGAGGCTGGACGGCAAAAAAACCGCCGTGTCGAAATCACTGTACTGCGCCAGCTTCAACAGTAAATGCCAAAAACCTCCGGAGTCACGCAGCAACGTGAATCGGGAGGTTTTTTGGGGATACATATCATCATGTTATATGGCTTCCGCTCTGATGTGACGCAGAACAATAAACCGTACGAACAACGTGTAAAAATGCGGCGTACGAGATTCAATCGAGATTATTTTGTTTAGTCTATATCCCCACTATGTATTAGAAGCCAAGGTGAAGTTAGGTATATCTTGTCATGTTGCTTGAAAATCAATAAGATAGGACAAGCTCATGTTGCTCCTCTTGCATCTGTGAACTATTAGTTATGGTATGTCTACGATAGCTGCATTTCCAATCGCTGTACTTATTAAGGAGTCGATCCAACTCCATGGACTTGAGTAATACCCGTCGATCCTTCAATCCCACCTCATTCGCCAAATCGTTTAATTCCTTCCGCTTTTCTTCGATGCAGTCCTCCAATTCTTGCCATTTCACATCAATAAACCTCCTGTTCGGTGTGGTATTTACATTTATTTTACAGGCTGATACCTTCCCCGGAGGTTAAAATTATAATAAAACCCAGTTCATTCCTTTAACGGAATGAATCAAAAAAGCCAATCCAAAGAATTGGCTTTTTCGATAACTATTAAGCTCCAGTACCATGTCCAAAAACAATAATATTATGGGAGAATGTTAAAAAGCCAAAAAGCCCTATAATTAGCATGTTTTTAAGGTTTTTTACTCGCATTCACTAAAACCTCCTCCATGATACTTTCATACTCTAATTTTTGGTCTTTTGTCGCTTTGTTTCTAAATCTTTCGAATAATGCTGTGCAAACCATAAATTTATCTTTGTTGCTGATTTCAAAACATTTTCTCAAGCTTTTTAAAACATAATAAATACCTTTTTCATGGGAAAGGTTATTAAACATATATATAGCCAGTTGGTAACACAAATCAGCATATGTGTCGTAACTAAACGACTGTTTATAGTAGCTGGTTTCCATAGATAATTCATTATTAAATGAGGTCAATTCATGAGAAAACTGTTGGAGAATATGCTCAATTAAAAAACCATGCTTGTTAGCCGACTCCACTATCGTTAATAAACCTAGCAAAATCTCGGGTGGGTTATTCTTCAGGAATTGAATATACATCGGCAAACTGCTTACATCACCCATAAGAATCTTCAAGTTAAGTTGATTAGCATTAGCCCAAAGAGTAAACCTTTGCACTTCTTGCTGACCAATTTCCCCTAAATCTTTAAACCAACTTAAATCGGCATAGCCAGAAATATACTTCATGGCTTCCTCATATTTCTCTTGTTTTTCCAATGCATTTCCCTTCGTCAAGTAACCTTGACCATAATAGACGACTAAATGTCTCTCTGTTTTCAATGTAACATTCTTTTTATTAGTTTCTCTGCTCTTACAAACAATAGTTGCAAGAGCTCTTAATTCATCTGCATAACGCTCTGCTTCTTTCCATTGATGCAAGTTGAAATAAAGATTTGACAGTTTAAGCAGACCATCTAAATGATAATCTAAGGGTACCCGATTCCTAAAAGGTACGAATCTTAGTGCAGCTTCCAAATTTATTTCCATATTTCGACTAACAGAAATTGAAAAAATTCTATAGTGACTGATAGCCAACCTCTCGGAATGTTGGTATTTCTCATTTTCAATAACACATTCATAGAAAGGAATTGCCTCTTGCAATTTCCCTTCATCATAAAGTTCCTCTGCCAAAGCAAAAATTGTAGGGATATGAGTAAGATCCTCCATTAATCGGGAGAGCACCTTTTCAACGCACCGTAGGTTGCCAACTTCAACACAACGTATCAAGAATGGCTTAACTCTTTTCCAATGTGGTCTTCCATCATAAAAACATTCATCCACATACAGGTCGTACAACCAGTCTTCTGGATAATTAAGCGCTTTAGTAATCAAGTCCATTTGTCTCACAGAGATTGGTTTGGGCGGATTACCATTAAGCATAGCACTAAATACGCCCCGATTAAGTCCCGTAGCTTGTCCAAAACTATTAAACGTGTAGCCACCAAGCTTTAATTCTTTCTCAATTTCCGAACGAATCGTGGTTGCATTCTCCAATAAAGACACCTCCCGGCGTATTCAGATGATTTTAAAAAATCACCCTCCTCGACAATCAATTACAATATACTAGAAATTATATGAATATATTGGATGATGGTCAACCCCTTTTTCTACACTGTTTCAATAGATTATGGAATTTAATGTTATAAAAAAGTTCTCACAGGGACTTAATGTTCAATTATTTAGGCAATTCAATTACCTCCACGCCTGATCTACCTTTGTCTACACTCATACTATAGGAGTGTGGATGTCGATGGAAACAACGAAACTCATAGGAGCGAAAATCCGCCAATTTCGAAAATTGCTTGGTATAACACAAGAACAGCTTGCAGAAGCATCTGATTCAACAGGTTCCTATATCGGAAAGTTAGAGCGGGGCGAGGTCAATGTACAAATAAAAACATTGGAGAAAATAGCCGAAGCGTTGGACACAAACGTGTTTGCATTTTTTGACTTCAATCCACATGAAGAGTTCAAAAGTCAGCCCTGGATATGGGGATGTATTCATATTCTTTCCCAGCAGAGTGAAGCAGAACAAAACAAAGCTTATCGCATACTAAAGGAACTTTTTACCTCTTCAGAGAGTGAGCTGCTAGAGAATAACTCTGATACACCTGATGCACATGAGGAATTTTAATTTTCACTCGTTTAATATGTACGTAAAAATTAAAAGAGCTATGTGATCTTCTACTCTAGGTAGAGAAACATAGCCCTTTTTATGCTCTAAGAAGTCATTTGATTGATGTTATTTTCCACTGCTTTTATCACTTTTTCATATTCTGTCCGTTGTTCTTCGGTCGAATGATCCTTATATTTCTCAAACAATAGCGTGATGGACTTGATATAGTAAGTCTTATCATTTAACTGTGAGGATGCTTTTAAACTAATCAGCATACTGTCTATTGCCTCGGTATAGCTCCTTTTATTAAAATAGTATCGACTAAGCTCAAGAAAAAAACGAGAATAGTTCAACATATTAAAATCCAAAGGATAGTAAGAAATATTTCCACTTAATTCTCTAAATCCATCAATCTGATCAGAAAACATGATTAAAATATCATCTATTGAATAATTGAATGTGTTAGCCGATTTCACAATAGTTAACAGACCATGTAAAATTTCTGGCGGATTATTTCTAATTAGCTCAACATAGGAGGGAATACTAACTTGTTCTCCCATTAGAATTTGTATGTGTAAAAGGTTGGCTTTCGCCCATAATTGAAATTTTTGTGCTTCCATTGTTCCTAACTTATCAAGAGCTACCAAGTGCGTCAAATTAGAGTAATAAGGAATGGTTTCTAAAGCCTGTTCATATAAGCCTTGCCTTTCTAGAGCACTTCCCTGCAATAGATATGCTTGACCTAAGTAAACGATTAGATGCCTTTCCGTATCCAGATCCTTAATCTTATAATTATTAACTTTTTTGCAAGGATACTGCTTATAAATGTTTGTAGCTAATATTTTCAATTCTTCAGCATAGAATATAACCATTTCAAATTTCTGAAGTTTCAAATAAGTATTTGCCAGCTTTAACAGCGCATCCAGTTGATGGTTTTCAGGCAAATTCTTGCGAAATTCAGCAAATACTATAGCTGATTCACGATTTTTCTCCAAGTCATCTCCTAACGAGGAACAAAACAATCTGTATTGACTTATGGCCAACCGCTCCGAGTGGTAATATCTTTCGTTCTCTATTACACACTCGTAAAAGGGGATAGATTCCTTTTTCTTACCTACTTCGTGCAACTCTTCTGCAAGTTCAAATATCGTCGACACATAGGACAAGTCCTCTGTTAATCTCGACAATACCCTTTGAATATAGTCTTTCCTCCCTAACTCTACACAACGCAATAAAAAAGGCTTGATCCGTTTCCAGTGCCCTTTTCCCTCGTAAAAACATTCATCTATGTACATCTCATAGAGCCAGCCCTCGGGATATCCCAATGCCTTGGTTATCAGGTCCATCTGCCGAACGGAGATTGGCTTGGGTGGGTTGCTGTTCAGCATTGCACTGAAGGTACCGCGATTAATACCGGATATCTTACTGAAACTGCTAAAGCTATAGCCTCTTTGCTTCAATTCTGTTTCTATCTTCGAGCGGATCGTAGGTGTATGTTTCATATTAACACCTCATTTCAATACTATTAAATAAATCGATTGTTGACTATTAACTAGAATGCGAAATTAAAATCCTTTGCAAATTTCTCTTTATGGATTGTAAATTCAGTATGTTGCTCCTTTGTAGCAAACCCCCCTATACTTCTCAAACAATATAATAGATTGTGCAAATACAATTGAATTATTTACTAACGTTGCTAGTTTTAAATTTTTAAGAATTGTGTTTATTCCCTCAGTATGATTTTTGAAATTAAATTGATACATAGAAAGTTGTAAATTAAAATTGCAATAATCATCCATATACAAAGCATCCTCATTCTCAGTAAACTTTTGAATGTAATCACTAAAATGCTTTAATATATAGTCTATGTTAAAAAAATGTTTATTAGCCACTTCTAATAATGTAAGAACCCCCGGCAATATCTCTTTCTCATTCTCCTCCAGTAACAAAATATATTTCCCTAAATTGCTTTTATCCCCCATTAATAAGTCCAGTACATATCCATTAGCTGTTGCATACATTTTTAATTTTTCAACTTCTCTTTGGCCAACCTCATCCAAACCTTTGAACCAACTTAAATCCGCATATCTAGAAACATTTTTTTTAGCCTCATGATACAACTCTTGCTTCTGTAATGAGAAAGCTTGCATTAATAATGCTTGCCCATAATATACTACTAATGGCCGTTCGCTAGAATATGACTCAAAATCATCATGATTTTTATTATCTTGAGCTATTCTATATTCATATATACGCGTTGCAAGTTCTAGCAATTTCTCACTATAAAAAATGGTTTGACTCCATTTATGTAAAGAAGAATAAATATTAGCCATTTGTAAAAGAGCGTCCAACTGATAAGCCTCAGGCAAACGATATAGAAATGGAGAGAATTGAATAGTTAGCTTTAAATTCTCCTCTGCGTTAGAACTTAATTGTATTCGAAACAATCTGTATTGACTAATGGACAATCGTTCCGAGTGGTAATACCTTTCATTCTCTACTACACACTCGTAAAAGGGGACAGACTCCTTTTCCTTGCCTCTTTTATGTAGCTCTTCTGCAAGTTCAAATATCGTCGACACATAGGACAAGTCCTCTGTTAATCTCGACAATACCCTTTGAATATAGTCTTTCCTCCCTAACTCTACACAACGCAATAAAAAAGGCTTGATCCGTTTCCAGTGCCCTTTTCCCTCGTAAAAACATTCATCTATGTACATCTCATAGAGCCAGCCCTCGGGATATCCCAATGCCTTGGTTATCAGGTCCATCTGCCGAACGGAGATTGGCTTGGGTGGGTTGCTGTTCAGCATTGCACTGAAGGTACCGCGATTAATACCGGATATCTTACTGAAACTGCTAAAGCTATAGCCTCTTTGCTTCAATTCTGTCTCTATTTTCGAGCGGATCGTAGGTGTGTGCTCCATGCCAATCCTCCTCAATAAGTTTTAGACATATCATCAGTAGTACTTTATATATAAAACTCCATTCTATAGGAAATTCATTTCAATACAAAATAGCGAAAATAGTGAAATATATGGTCAATATCTCTACTTTAATTTATGATGCCTTTAAAAGAAGTCTTTTTTTAATGAATCCCGTGATAATTGAAAAGTTGAATGTCGTACATAAAGAGAGCATAAAAGCAAGCTTCAAGTTTTTTTATTTGAATGTCACAAACGCATACCTTTTTCAGTTATATAGGCAGAAAGGAGGGACGTTAATGGAAAAACTACATGCAAATAATCGAGACATAGATATCAATCTTGTCATAGAACAGGTCCAAGCGGGCGACAAACAAGCATACACACATATCATACGGCGTTATCAACAACAGATCTTTTTATATTGCTACTATTTACTTAAAAATCAGGAAGAAGCGGAAGATGCAGCTCAAGAAATATTCATCAAAGGGCTTGAGTACATCCATCAGTTCGTACCTACAGTTTCTTTTTCAGCTTGGCTTTACAAAATTGCTCAAAATCACTGTAATGACTTATTAAAAAGAAACGCTAGAAAATTCAAATCCTTCATTCAGTACAAATTGAACCTAAAGCAACAACCAATACACGAATATACAAATTTAATTCACGAGTTACTGGACCAGCTAACATTAAAAGATCGTCAAATTTTATTATTACGTTCACTTGAGGACTACAACTACGAAGAGATTGCTACAATAATGGGACTGAAATCATCCACGATCCGAAAAAGATATGAGCGACTCCGTAAAAGGCTAATTAACTACAATGAAAAGGGAGGAAAACAAATTGAGCACTCATTTAAACCCGGAAGATAAAGAAATCGAGCACTTACAAAAGCTTATTCGGAATACTCCATTACAAGTGGATTTAATTGATAGAACTATGGAACGCTATAGTAAACTAAAAACAAGGCGCTATAATCGCTCTAGCTTTCGTTCAAAAAGAGTTCGCAATACCTTTTTCGGAACTTCCGCTGCACTTGTAATGGCGTTTACACTTGTCGTTAGTACTGGATTCATTTCCCCGACAATGGCTTCATCCTTAAAACAAGTTCCAGGTATGAATTCTATATTCCAGCTAGCTGGTGACCTTGGGTTACAAACAGCGGACGAAAAAGGGCTGTTATCAAAACCAAATCTTAGTGACACTCACGATGGCCTGACTCTCAGCGTACCGGAAGTCATGTTTGATGGAACACGTGTATCAATTGCCTTAGAACGACAAACCACTGACAAAAGATTTTTAAACACCGAATTACCCTTGTTACTTGATGATTTAATATTTTCCATTAATGGCGAAGAAATTAATTCTTCTTATGCACCTAAAAACACCAGCAACTCCATTGACTCATATACGATACCTGGAAAAAATTCGAATTCAACCATTATACAATTTTCAGATTTACGTAATCAAGGAGGAAAATCTTTTCCAGATAAGTTTGATTTAACAATTTCCATGTCTGTCTCCGGCATTAAGCAGCCATTTAAAATAGAAATTCCTGTGGAAAAGAATACTAAGAATAACTTAGTTTTTACACCATCCCTTAAGCGAGAGTATAAAAACATTGACTATACCCTAGAAAAAGTTGAGCTCACACCGATTACAACTAGCATCACAACTCGCATAAAGCTACCTGCTAATTCAAAAATTTCTTCGTCACTTGCTTTGTGGTTGAGTTATGAAATTTACGATGATAAAGGAAAGCAACTAAATTTAATTAGCAACAATGGTTGGAGTGCTACTGATGGCAACGTTCTGATAAATGATTCACGATTTGAACCTTTCATCTCTCTCCCCAAAGAAATTACTATAAAGGTTTATAAAGATATCTTAAAAAAGGATGATAAGAGCAAATTCGAACTAGGGAAAGATGGAAATCCAAAAAAAGAGTATTTCCCTGATTTAGAAATTACTTACCCAATTAATCCATAAAAATAAATAAGTGAAGGAAGTGAAGCGTACTTCACCTCCTCCACTGCATACAAATACTATCTTCTAACCTTAAAAGTATAAACTCCAAGTTTGGCTCCATTAGATTTAAAAGCTTCAACCTGAGCTGTACCGTAGCCAATCATCTTAGCTTTATAATCATGAAGTTCGACAACATCACTTCCGTACAAAATCATCCAGTTAGAACCTTCCATTTCATATGTGCTACCTATGCCTAAACGAAGTGTGGGACTATCCTGCTTTGTAATGGGTGCTTTTTCTCCGTTGGCAGGTTCAAAAGTTACTGTAACTGTCGCTGGGGTTACAGCTGATGCCGTTGAACTTACTGGTGAAGCTGAAGCTACTCCCCCCAAAGATAACGCTAACGCTGAAATTGATAGTGCTAAGATGGCTTTTTTCATTTGTCATTTCTCCTCTTTAATAGTTTTCTTTAAAAGTTTCCAAGCTACTAAATGCCTTGCTTTATGTCTGTGACTACGTTTCCTGTTATTCTCAAGCTATTGCTACTTTACTAATCAAACATTGAACTTCCAAGCAATTATAGACATCAACAAGATATTAACCTTTTCATTTCCCCACCTCCTTTCTTCTAATTAATTCCATTATATTTCTGATGTCTTTTGAGAAGGATATTTTTAAACATATCATTTCTTTTTTTACAAAATAATCAATAAAAAGACCAATCCCTTAAGATTGGCCTAGTCTAATTGCATATTATCTTGAAGAATCTCCATAGAAACTGGTGGCTTAAACCAATTTCTTCGCTTGGATAATGAAAGATAATTGAGAGTATCCTTTTGTCCTTTTAATATTCTCCCACGTCTGTAATGGTAAATGGCAAGCTGGTACATGTAACAATAATAATAGGTCAATTGTTTAACATCATCAGATTCCTGTAATCTCTTTATTTGTTCAGAATATTTATCAATAATAGAGTCTACATCAAAATTATGCTTATTGGCAGCTTCTAGTATGGTTATAAGCCCAGAGCTTATCTCTTCAGGGTGATTTTCGAGGAAAGTTAAATACTCAGGAAGGATATCCCTATTACCTAATAGTAAATCTAAAGTATAAGAGTTGGCTTTAGCCCACAAACGGAATTGCTCTACATCTGCTTCACCTTCTAAATCAAGCCCTTTAAACCAGCTTAAATCTGCATAGCCCTCAAGCTCTGCCCTTGCCTCCTTAATAAATTCTTTCTTTTGCAAAGCTGTTGAGACAGAAAGGAATCCGTAACCGTAGTAAAATACCAAGTGCCTTTCTGCACGTGACCAATTATATGCTCTTCTTTTTTCCTTCCTTATTTGCTGATCCATATAGATTACATTAGCCAATTTCTTTAATTCGTAACCGTACTTCTCTACCTCATCCCATTTGTGTAAGTGAAAATATATATTTGTCACCTTATAAATCGCCTCCAACTGATAATGCTCAGGAAGCAAATTACGATAAGGAGTAAATTCCAATACTAACTCAAGACTCTTTTCCAAGTCAGACATTGTATAAGCTTTAAACCTTTTGTATTGGCTTATGGCCAACCGCTCCGAATGACGATATTTTTCATTTTCGATTACACATTCATAAAAAGGGATAGCTTCCTTTTCTCTGCCTTCGGAATATAACTCTTCTCCAAGCTCAAATATCGTCGGTACATAGGACAAGTCCTCTGACAGTCTCCACAATACTTTTTGAATACAGTCTTGCCTCTCCAACTCCACACAACGCAATAAAAAGGGCTTAATCCGTTTCCAGTGCCCTTTTCCTTCGTAAAAGCATTCATCTATGTATAACTCATACAGCCAGTCATCAGGATATCCCAGTGCTTGGGTAATCAAGTCCATCTGCCGAACCGAGATCGGCTTAGGTGGGTTACTATTCAGCATGGTACTGAATGTACCACGGTTAATTCCAGATATTTTACTGAAGCTGCTAAATGTATAGCCCCTTTGCTTCAATTCTGTCTCTATCTTCGAGCGGATCGTTGGTGTATGTTTCATTCCAATCCCCCTCTTTAACTTGAAGAATTATATTTTCCGTATCTTCTAACATTTACTCCTTTTCGCTCGCATCGTTCCCTGTTTTTTTCCTATCTCTAGTTTCAATTTCCCGTAGATTACTTGTCTTCTATACTTCCGAGCAAATAGCTATGATAATTAATGGTTCCACTTCGTATGTGCCAAACTGCTCTTGTCCATCCTTTGTCCTCTCTGGTAAGTTTGAGCGGTTGGCAGACCGACTCTCATCTTATCACCTGAGTTCAAAGGATGACTACTCATAGCTATAAGCTTTCCTGAACCCCCCAGTCGAACTGGAGGGGGTGTACAAAAAAAATGAACAGGTGGGATACTAAATCCCCCTGCTCATTTCAGCGATGGTACTTATTTAATTTAAAAATGGCAGTATCTCCCGTAATCCAAACTTGAGTGTGCCATTCATAGCCGTTTGATCAGCTAGTGAACCCCGCAGTGCTGGCTCTCCCCATCGGCGCAAATCATCGATTGATTCACATGTTGCCGTATAACGGACGCTTGTCTTAATTAGCTGTCGGTTCGGCTCCCCAAACAAGTACGCCATTATGATACAACGTAGCTTTCGTATGATCAGCAAATGAAGTTTGCGTGCCTTTATACGAGTAATCGTCACTTTCGTTATAGTCCGACCAGTCTGTTTTATTCATACGGGTTTGAATTTGGCCCGTGCTTCCTCCAGGTGCTAACACGCCTGCATTCGAGTTGAAGCTGACTTCCAAATAATAATCAGCCCCTGTTACAGCTTTATCCATTTTAACCAGCTTGCCGTTCACCTTCGAGCTGCTCAGCGTCGCATAGTCGCAGTTGAATGTCTGCGCGCGGTCGCCGTCGATCGTGTAGTAGTAGCGAATTTTCAACTCGTTGATCGGTACGGAGGTTGTACCTTTGTTTAAAATTTGGAAATACGGCTTAAATTGATTGTCGTTCACACTGGTATCCCCTGCGCGATACTGGAGCACCAGTCCCTTTGGCGGCTGCTGAGCATCCGCTTTCGGCGCTGCGCTAGCCGTGTTCGACACCGTTTGTCCTGCATCGCTCTTCGCTACGACTTGGTAGTAGTACGTCGTGTCTGCCGTTACGGCTGTGTCGGTGTAGCTGCTTCCGTATACATCGCTCGCTACTGTGGCGAACGCGCCGTTTTCAGCCGTCGAACGCTTCACTTCATAGCTTACCGCATTCGCCGATGTTGTCCAGCTCAGTTTTACTTTCGCCGTTTCGCCCGCTGCGTTTAGCGTGAAGCTTTTAGGATTTTCCACAGGTGTATCATTGCCGGCAGTCAACACGATGTGATAAGCCGTCAAAGGCGGTACTGTATAGGTAAAGCGGTTGCCTGAAATTTGCGTAATTGGCGCTGCTTCCTTAATTTCCGAGCTATTTTTGTCAAAGCCCCATACTTTACCGGAACCGTAAGTCGTCTCGCCGGAAAGATTAAATTGGGCGTCGAATGCGCTGTCCATGCTTTTATTCATGACAACGAGGTGCAGTTCTTTGTAGGATGCATCCGTTACGGAAGCATGCACCGAGCTATTAACAATATCTGATGTTTGTGCATTAACGCTGATATCGCCGAAGGTAGAGCTTTTTCCGTCATAATTGCGGTAAAGCTTGTAAGCGGCACTAACGTAGTTGTTGGCATCATCCTTTAACTTCCAGTAGTTTGCCATATAAACATCGTTTTTGCCCAAGATGCCCAGCACATCGGTCATAGCTATACCGCCGGAAATATCATTTTCGCCCCCGTAGCTATACTCGGTCAAAGCCAGCTTGGTTCCCGGGTAATACTTGTCCACCGACTGTTTCAATCGAGGCAGTAAAGGCAAGAATTCGCTGTTCCATTGAGCGATCCAGCTATCTTCCTTGTAGGTCGGATCCCACAAAGTACGAGGCGCCTGCATTCTGGCTTTCTTCGTTTCGTCATTGCCTACCTCATTCGTAATTCGTATTCCTCCGCCCATCGCTTCAGGATACCAGTGCACATCGAAAACATCCAGCAATCTCTTGCCTTCGGCTTGCGAACTGAGGCGCATTTGATCCAGGTAATAGTCCACGAACCAACTGTAGTTGCCTTTTACAGACTTCCAATCAGGTGCAGTTTGAAGATCTTTATAGGCGCCAAAACCGTAAAGAACTGGCCCAAAAATTTCCGCGCTCGCGTCAACCGCTTTGACTGCCTTGGATAAACTTACCGACCGATCTACCAACTCTTTCGCTCCGACTTTTTCACCATGAATACGCGGATGCGTATTCGACCAGAGAGCTGGTTCATTGTCGAGCGCATATCCTTTCACACCCGTCTTTGTTGAAGCAGCGCCGTACTTTTTCACTAAAAAGTTGACGAATTCATCTGCATAAACCTGATTGTCATTCAGATCAGGCTGCAGTTGAAACGGCGCATTTTTGGCGTTTACGACCTGATTCCAACGAGCGGAAGGAGCCTTTTCGCTTTCCTGCACACTTCCGTTTCCATCCTTGGCCACATAACCGGCCATCGGCAGCGTAACTAAAGAATAAGTGCCAAGCTTCAGCGATTGATCATGAAACGAAGTCGTCACCGCCCCCGGCTTTTCACATTCGGCTTTTGTCAGACCGCCTTTGTTGCATAAATAGTCACCGCTGGATTGCAGCCAATCGCTTCCTGCATTGGACATATTGTTTTCCCAGTTGTATCCGGTCATTCGATTGCCACCAAGTCGTCTGGCAGCCAGATTTTCATCGCCTGCCAAATCCTCATTCGTACCGTATATATAAGGGCTAATAGGCTTACGATCCTTGGATGTATCGACTTTAATGGTAACGGTCTTTGCCGTTTGACCGTGAACTACAGTTGTAGCCGGTAGAGTCCCCCCTACTATAATCGTGCATGCCATGACGACAGGCAGCCATTTGGAACGTTTGGACAAAATACCACTACTATTTTTCGCCTTCATGCCGCCTTCCTCCTTTAAATTTGAAAAGAGCGGCACCCATACGAGTGCCGCTCCGTCAGGCTTTAAAGCTCCTGACCCCAAACGGGTTGATCGTTCTGGTACAGCGTCACCTTACTCTAATCTGCAAATTAATTTTTTGTAGGATCTTAGGAGTATTCATCTGCCACATTGTAGTTCGTCCACTCGTTTTTGTTGATACACGCTTGAATTTCGCCAGTCGAAGCTCCAAGTATCCGGTTGACTACACTCTCCTCTCCGTCCGAAATCCAGAATTGGCCTGGATCTTCAAGTATTGCAACAGTCGTATTCACATTGCACATGATGGGTTTGCCGTTTGCATCAAGGTAGTACCGTTACCGGCTTCTTGTTGACAAATGTGTAATAGTACAGCTCTGCTATACGTTCTACCGACCAAACCTGCATATCGAACCATTTGTTGGACGGAAGGTCCATATACATAGATTACCATATAACCATATAGTAGAACATGAATTTTGCCGCAAAGTTGTTCTAGCTATGTCACCGCCTTTCATTGAAACTGGACAAACTTCGATAGGTTATCTATTCATAGAAAGGAATATACTGGGTAGAAATGGAACCTTCATTGCCTTCCAATGCTTTTACGAATACTTAAAAGTCATATTGCTTTATGTAGCTTTTATCATCTCAAAATAAGAAAAGAATGGTGAGTAAACACGGAGCCTGCTAAACCATTCCTCATGGGAAATTAATACCGTCCAGTCGCCACCGGCGGCGATCACGACCCCGTTTATGAAACGGGAATCTTCAGACGCAACAGTTTTTCAATATTTTCATCATTCTTCTTCAATCTATTCAGAAACTCTTGTTGATTCACACCCATCTCCCCTACCGTACCTTATCCTTTTGAATTAGCTCATAATAGATACGTGCAGGTTCTGATTCTCCAGTGGATAAAATGTATTCTGCCAAAGGGGCACATAGCTTTTGGAGGTAAAAGGAATATAGCAGCTCGGCTGTGTCAAAATGAATGTTCAGCACCTGCTTCATCAGTCCTTCAAATTTGGAGTAATCCAGTTCCTCCGGGGTAATGTCAAACGGGTACTCAGGGAAGGTTTTCCTCTGAATCTCAACAAATTGTTCTCTAAGTTTCGGATGATTGCCTGATCGGGCAGCCGAGAAATTCATCATAAAAAAAGATATAAAATCTGTCTCACGGTCACTTAACCCGTAATACTCACACCAACGCATGAACATCAGCGGTTTTACCATACCTAAATCCCCTTTAACAAAAACTATTATGAATCACACAAAAACTAACAGGTTCCAGCATATGTAATATATAGGTTAAGCCCCATTTTAAAATATGATTCCTTAAATGAATTTTGCTGTTTAACATATCCCCTCATTTTCACAAGAAAACTCTCCAGATCTTTTTCATCCGAAGAGTTCACTTATTTTCTCAATATCTGACCTTATTTGGGCTTATTTTCTCCGATAGGGATTTTCATTTCCAGTTCAGGCAGGTATGTTCTTTTCCAATTCCCACTTTCATCATATACAGGTTTGCCTTCTGGTCCAGTTACATTGAAATAGGGTTTAATGGTAATAAATTTCGGTGTCTTTTTAAAGGGAGCTACGAATATCTTGTAAACTCCAGGCCTTATTTTAGTACCAGGATGTCCTGATCCTCCAGTAATCCATTGCTGTTCATGTCCCTCATCATCCAAGATAGCGTAGTCCACTTTATTCATAGCGAGCCCATACCCGTATGTCTCACGCCCAAGCGTTGTCGGCCCCGGGCTTATGTAATGCGTCTTGGTCACAATCATGGTCGACATGGGTGTCATCTCTATTTTTTCCACAATCAAACGGGTAAAATCATTTGATTTTTCAACCCGGGGAGTGAGCACCCTGTTCTTTGAGGGAATTTTTTGCACAAGTAATTCAAACTTAAAAGGTTCTTTTATTCCTTGGATTTGTATGTCTGCCTTTAGTTTAAATTGGTCAGGAAGCTCCTTTCCTGAAGAATACATTTTCTCTAAATCACTATAATGAATGATGACAGAACCAGGTGTGCCTCCAGAATTAGTAATCAGCGAAGGACTATCAAATTGAAAAGGTTTGCCATTGTACCATAATGTGATATCCTCAATTCGGTCTTGCAGCGCTGTGCCCAAGGCCTCCCCGTTACTTTCCAGTGTTAGAGCCAGACGAACACCGTCATAAGCAACCTGGGATATACGGAGTCGGGTTCCGTTATGAGTGCTGCTGGCCGTTGTCTTTGTCACCAGACCTGCTTTCTCGACCTCCTGAAGCCCTGGGTCACCTGCTCGCATAAATGCATTACCACCTGCTGTTGAGAACCCTTGATTAGCTGCTAACTGCAAAACATTGTTGACCATGGGTACTTGCCACAACATTTTCGCCATGCTAGGAGAAACGAATGCCGAGGCTACGATTCCACTGCTCAACACCATAGTTGTTGTGAGCAAAGTTCCTATAAATCTACGATGGCGTGAGGTTGAGTCTGCTTGGCCCATATTTTGATAGATAAAACCTGTCTCAATCTGGCTATATACAGCCTCCAGCCGTTGCCGCACATATGGTGTAATGACATGCTCATTGCGAACTTTTGCTTTAGCTGTTACCCACTCATTATCAAGTTCAATATCTCCCATGGATCGGTGTTCCCCTTTCTCCTGAGTTTGATAGCATGCGAAGCAGAGATTTCCGTGCGCGATACAACCGTGTTTTGACCAGACTCTCTGAAATGCCCAGCGTTTTCGAAATCTCCTTAATATTCAGATCATAAAAATATCTTAAAATGATAACAAGCCGCATCGGCTCTTCCAATTGATCCACTGCTTCATGCAGTTCAATATTTTCATACTCGCCAGAAATACCTACTTGGTATGAAAACTCAGATACAGCAACGGAGCGGGAACGCTTTTTAGCAATTTTTTTGGATTCATTAATGATGATCCGATACATCCAGGTTTTAAAGAGACTCTCGTCCCGCAGTGTACCCAAAGACTTATATGCCTTGAGTATGGCTTCTTGTAGCGCATCTGCACTATCTTGTTCATTTCTCAGGATAGAGTACGCCATTCCGTATAAATCATTTTCAACTTCTCTAATGATGTTCACAAAAGCCCGTCTATCTCCATGTTGTGCCTTCTTGACTTCATTCTCGATATCCAAAGGAGACCTCCTTTCAAGTTGCCTATCAATTAGATCAACTGGCAGGGCGATCCGTTACAATTTACTTCCAAATTACACAACAAAAAAGACCTGTTCAACATCTTAATGACGCTAACCGGGTCTTCCCAAAAATCCTATATTCGTTTTTATTCTATCCTCTACATAGTTGACAGATCACAGGCTGCAAGTGAATACATAAGCGGGCGGGACGTTGTAGTGTACCTTTTTAATCTGGATGTCAGCAAAAAAGGTGCGAAAGAAATTGTATTTGACCTTGCTGTACTGGAACGTAATGAATTTGCCCTCCTGACCCAGAACCTTGGCTGTTTGTCCCAAAATAAGGCTGGATAAGGCGGCTGGCAGGCTGGTAAAAGGAAGTCCTGACACGACATAATCCACCTTAGGGACTTCATACTGGCGCATATACTGCGCTACATGCTCAGCCGATCCGTGAATAACGTGCACCCGTTCCAAGTGTCCATATTTGCTTTTTAGTGTTTTGTAAAACGATTCATTGGTTTCGATCACTAGAAGTAGTGTTTCCGGACGCTTGTTTGAGATCAACTCTTGCGTAAACACACCGGTACCTGCGCCATATTCAATAATACACGATGCTTCGTCAAAGGAAATCGGTGTGGTTATTTGCTTGGCCAACTGTCTTGAACTGGGTATGACAGCGCCTACGCTGCGTGGATGCCTAATATACTCTCGAATAAAGTGAATTGCATTCATCTTTTCCTCTCCCTGCTTCACACACTTGATAGGCATACGACTCATCAACATATCGTATTACATATTCATTGTATATTGATCAGAATAGTGATTTCAAGCAGGCGACTACCTGAATATAAAAAAGAGCGCAGAGTCTTATTCGATTCTAATCAAATAAAGACTGCCCTCTTATGATACATCTATTTTTTCACGGTGTCCAAACTTGCCCCATCTGCCTTCGATGCCTGTCCAGCTTTACGTCGCCGCGCACCTATGTGCATGGCAATAATCCGGTAGATTGAGGCTGGCTGTATGGACACAGCCCAACTCGCGTCCTCATCTGGTGCAAGCACGACCCCTAGCTGGTGATGATCGCCATCGTACATGCCACGCTGCACAAACTTGATTTCACCCTGAAGGTTGCGTACCTCCAGCTTGCAAAATGCAGAATTGATCCGCAAGGCCTGGTGCAGCTCGGCGCGGCTATTCACAATCACGCCGTTCACACGGTAAATGGCTTCGCCTGGCAAAATGCCCATGGCCGTCGCCGGGCTGTCCGGCAGCACAGCAAGAACGCGCATTCCCTGCTCCGGATGAACAAACATCGGACTGAGACGGCTTTCCTCAATATTGCCATACCAGATCAGCGCTTCGTGGGCGAGGAAGGAGAATAACGCTGCAGGCAGCATCAGCGGGCTCCACCAGGCCGCCAGCAGGCTCAGCAGAAGCAAAGCCACGCTGTACAGGAGCAGGCGGTTCGACGTGAGCACCGCCTTTTGACGTGGTAGGTGGCCCAGCGTCACGCTGCTGAAGCCCATCAGGACTGGCAAGGCTGCCAGCATATATCCCGCTCCGGCATCATCGCCGAATAAAGGTGTCCATGGAAGCGTGAAGCCTCCCTGAACGGGAACCAGCAACAGCAATGGAATCGGCCAGAGGTCTTCCATACGGTAGCCTCCAACCAGTCTTCCACGTTTGCCCTCCACAAATAGCGGAGTGGCTGCCTTTCCTCCTTGCCAGCGAACTAGCAGCGCCTCAGCCACGTGCAGCGCAGCGACCAGCACCAGCAATGCCGGTATATCCAATCCGCGGATGGCTGCTACCGATGTTCCGAGCGCCCCCTGAGGCTGCCAGCCATCCGCGACGTTCAAGGCAAATTGAGCCACACCCAGCAGACCTACAGAATAGGCCAGGCACAGGTAACGGACACGTACCAGCATGAGCAGCAATGTGGTCACCCACAGACACACGATGGAAGCTGTGTTCAGATGCACGCTGACGAACATTCCCAGAGCGGAAAGCACTATTCCAGCAATCAAACCACTCCATACGACGCGCCAGGTTTCTCCTGCCCAGCTGTGCACTTTGGTATGAAAGAGCTTGCGCTCCAGTAGCATTTGCCGACGATAGCCAAGCGCGACAATGAGTATTGAGATATAGTAAAACGGCTGCAAAAGCAGGTACAAGCAAGCATTCAGAACGCTCCATCCCCATTGTAATGCCCATTCCAAGTTCATTCACACTCCTTATGCCCCTGGCCCGCTGTATAGCGGATCACGTACATTTCATATCCATTTATTCTATATGAAATTGCCAACGTAGGGAAGACAAACCGGCAGACTGCAAATAAATCCCAATATAAAAGGAGGCTGTTTCCAGCCCCCTTGTTGTAGCCTTACTATTATTTCGCTGCGCTCGTCTTCATTTCCTTCCGAATCTCTTCAATCCCCTGCTTGAGTTGATTATCGTTTTTCGGATCACGAATTTTTTCGATCAGCTTCGCTTCCATTGCCGCAGCTGTCTTCGCGTCAATGATACCGCTAGCCGTCAGCTTCGCCTGTTTTTGGAAAGCAATCACAGAGCTTTCTGTCGCTTTGTCAAAATAGCCGTCTTCGCGCCCCGGATTGTAACCCAAGCCTTGCAATATGATTTGCGCATTTTTTACATCGCTGCTATTCATATTGTATTTCAAGGACTTTTCTTTGTTCAGTGGTGCCGCTGTGAAGTATTCAGGCTGCTCCACTGCGATATCCGGCTTAATCCCTTTTTTATGAATCCACGTTCCATTTGGCGTCAGCCATTTGGCAATCGTGATTTTAAGCAGGCTGCCGTCACCCATTTGCTTGTCATAGCTGGTTTGTACAGTTCCTTTACCAAAGGAATTTTCCCCGATCAACACTGCACCAGCGGATTGCTGGAGAGCACCTGCCAGGATTTCGGACGCGCTGGCGCTGCCTTTATTCATCAGCAAAGTCACCGGATAATTTTTGCTTGAACCTTTGGATTTCTCTTCTTCACGCTTCTGGTTCTTGTCTTCCACTTGGACTATCGTTTTGCCAGAAGGAACAAATTGCTGTGCAATATCAATAACGACAGAAAGCACACCACCGGGATTATTACGCACGTCGATGACGAGCCCTTTAAGCCCTTGTTTTTCCAGCTTCGCCAACTCTGCCTTGAAACGTTCTGCTGTATTCAAGGAGAATTGGGTGATCGTAATAACACCTACACCGCCGCTTTCCATATGAGCTGTGACGGTTTCCATATCAATGTTGTCACGGGTAATCGTATATTCGAGCGGATCAGGAGAGCCGCTGCGCTGAATTTTGACCTTAGCCTGACTGCCTTTGGGTCCACGAATTTTGGAAACGGCCTTGTTCAGATCTAATCCATCCAGTGATTCACCGTTAACAGACAGAATAATATCCTTAGAGCGAAGCCCCGCCTTTTCAGCCGGAGAGCCCTTAATTGGCGTTACTACGACTACTTTCCCGTTTTCAGCCGCTACCTCGGCTCCGATCCCGGTAAAAGAGCCTTCAATAGACTGCTCGAACTGCTGCGCAGTTTCCTTGCCCATATAAGAGGAATACGGGTCGCCTAGCGACTCCATCATACCATTGATGGCACCATCCACCAGCTTGGTACGATCCACATCCTGATAATATTGTCCCTGAATCAGGTCCATCGCTGTCTCGATTTTGCGGATATCACTTCTGGAGGCGGAACTACTTCCTGTCACACTTGCCAGCAGCCCTTCGCCCAGAGCGCTATTCCCCACTGTGGTCGTTCCGGTATAAGCAAAAGTGAGCAGACTACCGCCAAGCAGCCCAATCACCATCAGGAGTACTGCTGTACTTTTTTTCAACATCTAATCGTCCACCGCCTTCTCTTTATCTTGTATCCTATTCCTTCACAACGCATATCCATTCACGCAGTATACGTCTAGCTTGTACGGAATATGTTAATTGTATCCTACTCCGTGTCTCAATGCACATGTTCTTCATCAGGCATCAAGCTATGAAAGCAAAGCCCTATCTACAACCGTATGGGCTACAAATAGGGCTTGCCTCTTCAACTATAGATAGTTCATCGGGTTTACAGGTTTATTATTTTCGCGCACCTCGAAATGACAGTGAGGACCTGTTGAGTTGCCGGTCGAACCAATTTCCGCAATTTTTTGACCGCGTTTCACCGTCTGCCCTGTATGAACTACCGTACCGCCATTGCGAATATGTCCGTACAGGGTCCATAGCCCGTCTCCGTGGTCAATCACAACTGTGTTTCCATAGCCACTCCACCATTCCGCAACAATGACAACACCGTCTTCTGCTGCATGAATATCGGTTCCTTGCGGAGCCGCCATATCAATGCCTGTGTGACCTTTAAGCTTGCCGGTAATCGGATGTACCCGCATGCCAAAAGTAGACGAGAGTCGATAATGAGATACAGGCAAAGCCAACGTGCCCGATCCGCCCGTATACGTACTGGCTGCCGCATGGCTGGAATTCGAGCCGCCGCCTGAGGATGAAGAAGCATACCGCTTGGCTTCAGCAGCACGTGCAGCCGCCCTAGCGCGTGCTGCTTTAGCAGCCTGCTCCGCTCTGAGCTTGTTTTTCTCCTGCAACAGACCCACACGCTTGTTAGCGAGGGCTACCAGCATATCATTTTGCTCTCCACTGATTTCATCTGACTCAGCAATATCATGATCATAATTGGCGATCAGTCTTTGCTTCTCTTTCTCCTTCGAATTCAGTTCTGCTTTGGCGTTCTGCTTGAGGGCATACAGCTTCTTGGCATTTTTATATTCGGTGTCAAGCTGCTTCTTCTTGCTTACTACCAGAGCCTTGTCCTTTTTATGCTCGTCCAACAGGATTTGATCCTGCTCCACGATCGTTTTCAAGGAATCTACCCGGCTGAGAAAGTCGCTAAAGCTGGTCGAAGACATAAGCACGTCCATATAGGAGACGGTTCCATCTGTATACATCAAACGCACGCGGGTTTCCAGCATTTTTTCCCGTGAATTGATACGGTCAATTGCTTCGGCTAAATCTTTTTTAGTCGCACGCAGATTATCTTCCGTTTGATCAATCTGAACCGCTACACGAGTCAGCTGATCACTGACACTGTTAATCTGTTCAAGTACCATTTTCAGGTTTTGCACGGTTTTATTTTTATAATGCTGGGCATACTGTTTATCTTGAGCAGCCTTTTCCTGCTGTTGCTTGGCAGATTTGGCCTGCTTTTCCAATTGTCTCAGCTGCGAATTGATTTCACTCACGCTTTTGGCGTATCCGTCAGAAGGCTGAATCAGCAATGCGGCTACCAGGGTAGCGGCCAACACAGATCCTGTTTTCTTCAACTTGCAATCCCCATCCTTTACCGCAAAATCTTTATCGCAACATAACAGCGGGCTTCCCCGTTCTAATTGATATTGATTACGACGTCCACCAAATGATTCTTTATACCTTTAAGAACTTGCGCATGGACAGGGTACTGCCAACAATGCCGACCAGCATCCCCAAAATAACCAGCAAAGCACTCAGCTGAATCCAAATGCCTCCAAGCGGCATCAGCTTCAGCATATTCAGTGCGATGTCTCCCTGAACGGCTGTGAGCAGACGCTGATAGCCTGTAAATAAAATACCTACGGTAATAAGGGAACCAATGAGTCCAATAAGTGCTCCTTCGATAAAAAACGGCCATCGTATAAAAAAGTTGGTCGCACCGACCAGCTTCATAATGCCAATTTCTCTGCGTCGTGCCAATATGGTCACACGAATCGTATTCGAGATCAGGAACATGGACATAATTGCCAATCCAGCTACGAATATAAAGCCAACATTACGGATCAGCTTGGTGATCGTAAAGAGCGTCTCTACGGTTCCTTTTCCATAACGAACCTTTAAGATCGGCTTCTCTGGATGCAACGTATTCAGCTTCTCTATCTTTTCGGCCACAAATGGAACCGTCGTTGGTTCAATAACCTCTACCACAATTTTGTCCGGCAGCGGATTGCTATCCTTGTCAAAACCTTCTAGCAGATCTTTGCCGCTGTCTCCCAGATCCTTGCGCAGCTCTTCCAATCCTTGAGCTTTAGTCACAAAGCTGGTTTTGCTGATTTCCGGCATGGCCGCGATTTCCTTTTGCAGCGTTTCACGCATGCTTTGATCCACATTCAGCTCCAGAAATACGTTAACCTCCACCTTACTATCGGCTTGATCAGCCAAGGAGTTGACGTTGAGCACCAGCATGATAAACACGCCCAGTATAAGCAGTGACACAATAATTGAGGTGATGGATGCCACAGACATCCATCCATTGCGGAATATGTTTTTAAAACCTTCCCGCATATGGCGCAAGAAGGTATTAAAAGTCATATCCGTACTCCCCTCTTACCTGATCTCTTACGATGTTGCCATTTTCGATGGCAATAACGCGTTTGCGCATGGAGTTCACGATGTCCTTATTGTGTGTCGCCATTACAATGGTTGTTCCCCGGAAATTAATTTCGTCCAGCAGCTGCATAATCTCCCACGATGTTTCAGGGTCCAGATTACCTGTCGGCTCATCGGCAATGATTACCGAGGGATTGTTCACGATAGCCCGTGCAATCGCTACACGCTGTTGCTCCCCACCGGAAAGCTGGGCAGGCTCACGATTCATTTTCTCTTTCAAGCCCACCAATTCGAGTACCTCTGGCACCCGTTTGCGGATCAGCTTTTTAGGAGCCTCGATAACTTCCATGGCAAACGCTACGTTCTCATACGCCGTCAAACGCGGCAAAAGACGGAAATCCTGAAAAATGACTCCGATGTTACGACGAACATAAGGGATTTTACGCTGTTTGAGCTTCCCGATATTAAATCCATTAACTGAAATTTGCCCCTTGGTCGGTACTTCTTCTCTATAAATAAGCTTCATAAAAGTCGATTTACCCGCCCCGGACGGGCCGACTACGTATACGAATTCATTACGGTCAATTCTGACCGACACTCCCTGAAGTGCGTGGGTCCCGTTAGTATAGGTCTTCCACACATCCTGCATTTCAATCACTCGATCACTTCCCGCTGCTTAATCATGTTACCTAATAACCTAATAACCATTCGACATATTCCATGCATTTCCTTTATACACTTCTGTATTTCATCATACCGTTTATCATTGTAACAAATTTGTTACCTAAATAGTACCGAAAGTTTTCTGCATTTGGCACATATACATGAATATGATGGCACACGAATACGTTACCAAGCTTACGAGACAGGAGACAGCTGCATTATGAAAAAAATTCATTTATCTGTCATTTGGTTATGGTGTGGAATTTTGGCGCTGGGCATGCTGTGGGGAGGGCTTCATCTGTACGCTGACAGACAAACGTTGCCTGAGGGGGTAAGGGTCGGAGGAGTCAACATGGGAACTATGGATACAACAGCTGCTCTTCGCCTGCTGGACGAGAAACTGGATGACTTGAAGCAACGCTCTCTGATCCTGACGGACAATGACAGCAGTGCGCAGGATATAAAACTTACCCTTGGAGAAGCGGGGATTACTTATAAAGCAACGGCATTCCGCAATGCTGTGAAGGCGCTCGGCTCCGATCATCTGTGGACTCGTGTGCAGACACGCTTTACCTTTGAAAAGGAATGGCTTGTCACGCCTTCCCGGCAGGAGACGGCCTTAAAAGCCCAATTGGGGAACGATTGGGAGCAAAAGCGCTACGGTATGCCGGTAAATGCCGTGCGCCAAATCAGCGCGGACGATCAGGTTCGCTATATCCCGGAGCGTTCAGCCCGCCGCCTGGATTGGTCCAAATTAAACGTAGCACTGGATAAGGCCCTACCCAAGGATCTAGGCGCATCCGGGGAGCCAGTGCGAGTGGAACTGCCGTTCCGCCAACTGGAACCGGCTATTACGGTAGATAGCCTGCGGAACGAAGGTATTGAGCGTAAAATCGTCCAGTTTTCCACCAGTCTAGGCAGCAGCTCGGAAGGACGTGTGTATAACGTCAACTCGGCCGCCAGCACTATTGACGGATTGATCCTCAAGCCAGGCGATATTTTTGACTACGGGCAAATCATAGCCAAGGCTGAGCGCACTCACGGCTTTCGTGAAGCCCCGGTGATCGTGAACGGACAGTTGGAGTCCGGTATTGGTGGCGGAATTTGCCAAGTATCCAGCACCGTCTATAATGCGGCGTTGCGTGTCGGCTTGGACATTATTGAGCGCCGCAGCCACTCCTTGCCGGTCAGCTACCTGCCCAAGGGACAGGATGCTACCTTTGCTAACGGGTCTATTAATTTTCGCTTTAAAAATAATACAGGCAAGCATTTGCTCCTTCGTGCTACTGTCCAAAACCGAATGCTTACCGTAAAATTTTTTGGTACCTTCCCGTCCAGTGTGTCTTATGAGCTGGAATCCCGCACGGTTCGTGTTTTACCTATACCGGAAAAGAGAATCCGGAATGACTCATTTTCCCCCGGCTTCTATCAAGTACTTCGGCAGGGCAGGGAGGGATATGTAGTAGAAACATACCGAATCAAAAAGGTGGATGGCAAAACTGTGGAACGTACGCGGATTAGCCGCGATACCTACCGTGCACAGCAGCGCGTTGTTGCTGTTCCTGACGGAAGTACATCGTCTGAGCCGCAAGCACGCGAACCGCAAAAGCGTATCATTGAGGACGGCATAGGCGAATAAACGAAATATCCCCCTTTAACTCTGCCTGAAAGGGTCCAGAAGAGTGAAAGGGGGATTTTAATTATGGATTATTCATTATTCGCTGCGTTTACCCAAAACAGAAATTTCTACAGGCGCACTTTCGTTGCCGTCTGCATCTTTAGCTTTGATGACCAGTCTAACCGTTGCTTTTTGAGTAAGCACGTTGATGCTAAATGTACCATCATCCTTGGCTACCGCACTACCGATGGACAGATCGTTGGAATAGGCAGTTACTGTGGAACCAGCTTTGGCTGTCCCTGTAATTGTACTTTCCCCGTCATACACATCATTGACTTTCAGTGTATCTGTGCTTGTAACCGTGTCAGTGGTTGTGCTGTCTGTGCTGGTGCTGCTTTCTTCAGCTTCGCTGCCAGAAGTAGCAGACGTGTTACCATATGTGGAATCCGTAACGTTGCTGTATGTTGAATCTGTTACAGTTCCACCAGGAGTCGTTGTCAGATTATCAACGGGGCTCAGGTTGTAACCGGATGCCGCATCCAGAATGGCAATCGCTTCTGCACGAGTCAGCGGCTTCAATGGCTGGAATTTGCCATCAGGATAGCCGTTAATGATTTTTTGCTCTGCAGCAGCTGCTACACTTTTCTTCGCCCAAGATCCTATTTTGCCGGAGTCGATGAACTTGGTGACATCTGCTGCGTTACCCGCAGTCAGTCCAATAGCTTTGGCCACGATAGCCGCAGCTTCCTGGCGTGTTACTTTTCCATTCGGTTTGAGCTTGTTACCTGCATAGCCGCTTATGTAACCTGCATTCACGGCACTTGTCAGCTCATTGTATGCCCAGTGCGATGCTGGCACATCTGTGAATGTTCTGCTTCCATTACCGTTTACCTTCACACTGCCCCCATATGTTACGTCCGTCACAGCTGGAATATCCTGTGTGAACGTACCCAGGCTGCGGTTCAAAAGGACAATAAATTCTGCGCGAGTGATCGCTGCATCCGGTTTCGTTACACCATCCAATTGTCCTGTAGCTGCCCAGCGTTGTACCTGATCTCCCGCCCAATGGCCACTTGTAGTTTGAGGAGCTGCTGCCGCAACACTGAATGCGCTTAGAATAAGACCAGTACTCAATACACCCGCAACTGTGTTTTTAAACTTTTTCCCCATATTATTAATTCCTCCTTTGATTGGCTTCATCATTCTTTTTTAAACACTTTACCAGAAAACAAACCCAAATAACCTCCAAATTAAAAAAATCGTCCCATATAACCACACCCCTACCTTATGTAGGATAAATAAGACTCAGGACTTAATACCCAGCTAATTGGTTGGATATGTATATTGGGACAGGCTACGCTATACTGAATACACAATAGATCGTAGGCTAAACGCAATGATGAGGTCACCACTCCTAGGAAAAGAGGTTCACTTATGGCACTTATTCAATGTCAGTTTTATTCGGAAGTACTTGGCCTGAGCACATCCATGCATGTTATTCTCCCTCAGGCAACCCGTTCCCAGATAGGGCTGGAGGGCAAGCAAGGAACCGGACCACACCCGACACTGTATTTACTGCATGGTCTGTCGGACGACGATTCGACCTGGTTGCGTCGAACCTCCATTGAGCGTTATGTAACTTCACTGGGTATAGCTGTTGTGATGCCTCAGGTACATCGGAGTTTTTATACGGATATGGAGCAAGGGGCGGCTTATTGGACTTTTATCAGTGAAGAATTGCCGACTTTGGCACGTTCATTTTTCCCCCTGTCCGCCAAACGTGAAGACAATTTTGTAGCAGGGCTTTCTATGGGCGGGTATGGAGCCTTCAAACTGGCACTACGGCATCCAGAGCGCTTTGCAGCCGCTGCCAGCCTCTCAGGGGTCATGGATTTACACGCAGCACGCATTGATCCTGTGGTACAACCGATGAGTCCAGCGGAGTGGAGACATATTTTTGGTCCAGATGAAATACGCAGAACGGATCACGACTTGCTAGAGCTGCTGCAACGCCATACCAACTTGGGCCCCCCCCTCCCCCAACTTTACCAATGCTGCGGGACAGAGGATTTTCTGTATGAGGGGAATCAGACCTTTCGTGAAGCCTGCAATCGTACCGGAATCCCACTAACCTACGAAGAGGGTCCAGGGGCTCATGAATGGGGATACTGGGACGCCAAAATCCAGGATGTATTGCACTACGAGTACGTGGGCTACAAGAACTATAATGCCGTATATTGTGCTTATTATAGATGAGTTGGTGGATCTAATGATGACTGCACCTGGAGACGTGGAGTCGCAAATACAGCGTTTATCGCAATTAGCACGAGCTGCAGGGATTCATATGGTAATAGCTACTCAAAGACCTACAAAACAATTTTTATCTCCGAACATAAAGGCTAATTTACCTGTACGTTTAGCCTTTGCTGTGGCAGCTAGCAATGACTCCATGGTTATTTTGGATGAGTCTGGAGCAGAAGATTTACTGGGAAAAGGGGATATGATCTTTAAGCCTAAAGATGGGCCGAGACAGCGCCTTGTTTCAGCTTATGTGTCCGATGAAGAGATAGAAAATGTGGTGAATTACATTTCTCAAAAAAATCCTTATAGAGAGGTTAGATAAATGTTTTTTTGTAGAGAATTGTGAGTTGGTCATGAACGGAACATAATAAAAAATATAAACCGTATCTACAATTGGCGTTTGAATTTATCACTATATTGTTTTCGCAGAAGCTAATTCTTGATATTTTTCTGGAGATCAAAGGGAGAGGATTCACATGAAACATACCATTAATCTTTTAGAGTTTCCTAAAATAGATGAACTGGTGCACCAAGCAGGTATCCAAGATAGTCAAGAGCACATCATATGGACAAAACTTTCTAGAACAGAGACAGCTTCAGCTCTTGCAGAATTAAGTTTATTCTGCAGAGCAAGCGTAAACAGCAGTATTTCAGGGCGGAAAAGAGCAAAGTATGCCCTGCATCATTATAAAATGACAGTAGGTAAGGAAATTCACCCCTTTGTTGCAACTCAAGCTTTAGAAGATTTGGGCCTGACAAAGCAGCGAATGAATGAGCTAGTAAATCTACAGTTAGCACAGCTCAGTACTGAAAATAACGAAATCTGTATTGAAATTAATTTTTCGTTTTAAAGCAAGAAACGTTTATACAGTATTTCGATAAAATGGTTTGAAGAAAAATGAATCTGAAGTATATAGGAAGAAATAGTCGGGGTCGCGCAGAATGGGCCGAACTAGATTGTTGGTAAATTTCGACCGAGGAAAGGATTATGGAAGAGTAGCAAGTAAATCAGTACAGACCATTCGTTGAAAAAATAGGGCGTGTCCTCTTCAGCTGGCCGCAAGCTTCGGCTACGGGTGGATTATTTTTCATCCCCGGATGCCCGTGTTGAGGAACAGGCAGAGCAACTGTAAAAATGCCAGAAAAGCTTACTATAATCACATTTACGAGAGCACCCACCTCAAAAAAGTACTGATCTTCACAAATAGCCGCTCAGATGTAGAATTGACTACCCTGGAAATGAGAAGGGTCGCTGACAACGAAACATTTGACTTCCGTTTGTCAAACTCACGACTCAAGGTATTGGCCGTAGCTGCTTCGTTACAAACGGTTTTATGGGGCTTATATTGCGCTCCAGTGTACGTTGAAACCTGCCCTTGCTCTTTCATGATCCGCCCAATTCGGCATCTGGACAGGACGAATCCGCGTTCATGGAGCTTGACTTTGATCTTTCGAGTACCGTAAGCTTTTCAATTTTTTGGATAATCTCCAAAATTTCTTTGCAGCAAGCTGCGGGGAAATGAACCCGCAGCGATTATAAGCTATATCAAGGCAGCTCTTCTATCCGATAAATAAGGCGAAAAGAACCATTACTAGATTCACAGTAATGTTCTCCTACTCCAAATCCATTACTTTCATTGTAATAGTTATTTATTTCTCCGATTGAGTCATCCTCTCCTCCAGAAATATAGATATGAATTGCAGATTCTAAAAGTATTCGCAGTAAATTAACATCACATGGATGATAAGGGTCAAGGAGCTTGCCGAAATAATCGTTTATCCCATCTGCTTCCCAGCCGCCAGCATGTACACGAAAGTCACTTCCAGGAGGAACATAAATAATAAAACTACGATTGATTCCCCAATTTTCATCACCTCCTGTATCCCCTAAACCATCATTTAAAATATCATCGTCTCCAGGAAGATCATTAATAAATAGCCAATTTCCACCTACTTCTACAAAGACTCTATACTCACCATCATTCCCAAAATCATTTGAATCGTTAACATGTATTCGATTCAAAGTCACTCGAAAAGTACGGAGATGGTAATTATCCGGTACACCAAAGCCTTGATCCCAATAGAGATAAAGGGTTTGATTACATATCGCTGTATCTGGTACACTTTGACTTCTCCAAGGCAATACAACATGTACAGACGGAAGTCCTTCAGGTGCAGTTGAATCAGCAATTTCTATATTCCCAGAGAACGTATCCCCATTATTTTTCTCTACAATCCAACGTAGCTGTGCATTAGAGCTTGGCCGAGGAATTATATGCGAAACTGAAAAAGAATAATCTCGCTCACTCATCGGAACCGATTTTACAAATTGAGGTGTATTTATACGATTGTTTGTTAGGGCTCCTCCATCGCCACTAGCAAAAATGTCGATCTTTGTGACGAATGTAGGTATACCGGGTTCAACAGGGTCACTACTTCGACGTCTTATCTGTACAGGCAGATGCCTTTGAACAACTACCAAACGGGGGGGGTGAATTTCTGTGACAGAATGCTCTTTATTCTCACAATCCCAAACCCATAATCCTTCAATATATACTCGATCACCTACGGTAGGCCAATGCCCAATCACATCACGTCGACGATGACCAGCTGAGTAAAAACCTCCACTTTCTCCTCTTTCGTTTAACGAGGATAATGGGTTGTCATCATTGCTAGCTCCAAGACCTGTTTCCCATTCAATTTCTATAAGGGTCTGGTTTTGGCTTAAGAGATTAATGTATCGATTGTCTGGTGTATGATCTGGACGAACTTTAAAAGTGAAATCATGCGTATAATGATTGATAGGTAGATCTTCATGGCTAACATGTGGCCCATCATCAGCAACGACAATTCCTTCTAACGTCACAGAATTGCAGTCCGCTACAGGTGACCATTGAGGGAAAGCTCTACCTACATCAACTTGTAATGGTCCAATACCTATAAAACACTCACGACAATTATTACGTGTAGGTCGACTATTTTGTTGGCATTTAATATCGATTTCACTAATTGATTTCCTTGGAATGTTAGGTTTAACTTTATCCATTTTTACTAATCCTTTCTGTTTTCGATAGTATGCTATTCACAAACCAATGATCTTACATAGGTGTTGATCGATAGCGCCAGTAGCCGCTCCTGCAGAGAGGAAGCCAGCTTTAACACCGCCAACCGTTATGCCACCTCAGCCAGTTGTAACACATTACTCCGCGAATAAACCTTCTTCCGAGGCCCTCAATCCCCTCAGATCCACCCAAGCAACCATCTGTTTTGGTTATCTTTGGCAACTCCATGACATTAAAGATTCTTATCCATATTCCCTTTTAAACAGACAACAGTGTTTATTCCTTCCCCAAGATTTCAATTTATATTCAGCAAGAATATATTACTGCGTTCTACAAAAAACAATGTTGACTAAAATGTAAAGGAGTTACCGCTATGACCGTTTTCCCAGGTGTTACGATGTTGAACCAGAAGATTTTTGTCACTCAATCTCCTGATCTGTTTGAACGATAGTGGAATGGAGAGCAGTGGGAGTGGGTGGACCATGGTTGGCTGGCAGACACGAAAGTAGCGACAGCACCAGGGGCAGCCATCTTGGATCATGGCTACCGATCCAAGAGCACTAACCAGGCCAAAAAAATCCCCACAGCCTTCCTCACCGCACAATACAGTGAAGAGAAGGCTGCAGGGATTTTTCATGATTTCATATGCAAATAAGCTGCTTCTCCCTTGGTCACGAATCACGTCAAGGGGCTGCCGTTGTCTCCGACGATGGAGATACTTTAGCTTGTGACTTGGGTAGCACCTTGTATAATCGCCACTCACCGTTAAACTCACGCTCAAGCTGGACCCACGGTGCACCTTTTTCATATAAATTTGGATACACCATGTTGATTTTACTCAGTGGCATGCCCGACATGATTTTAGGTACAAGGATGTAATCTACGTGGCTATCCTGCGGATAGCTTAATGCTTTATTGAATGAGTAATCACTTGTGATCAGGAAGCGTTTGGGATACTGACTATACACGATCATAGTGTAGGCTGAGGCCGAATCGGTCATAATCGTCGACTTCGGCAGATGCTCATCCAGCCAGACGGCAATTTTTCGATCTGATACCTGTCTTACATAGTTCACATTCCCCGTTCGGGTGAGGAAGCTGTTCTCATCCGGCGCAATATCCGGACGAGTCAACGCATAAGAGAGTAATCCTGCGGTAAGCAGCAGACTGACGGATACCAGACTAAAGGCCGCTCTCCGCCAACGTCCCTGAAGCTGGCTCAGCTCATACGGTAGCCAGGCGACCGTAATCGGGAACACATACATAAAATAACGGAACCACCCATACGAGGATTGCTTCATCATGAGTAAAAATTGCAAACCCGGCACGGACAGGAACAGCAGTAAAATAATCAGGGTTCCCCACCGGAACAAGCGTCCGCTTATTAAGCGAATGAACAGGATAGCAAATAGCGGCGCAGAATACCAAATCGTTTTGGAAGCAATAAACTTCAAGGCTACCAGCGGATTGGAGAATATCTCCACAAATTTATCATCATTTAGCAATTCTGCTGATTGTGCCGTGTTCGAATACTCCGAATTGAGGAAATAAAAAGCATTTCCCATAATGAGATAATTAAAGAAAATCCACAGCAGTCCTGAAAAGATCACGGGGAGCAGGAGAAGGAGCCAGGTCGCCTCGACCTTGTGCAGCTTTTCCCGCAAAGGCAGTTCACGTCTGTCCATATGCCGATGTAAAAACAGCACTGCTACGACCACGCCACACGCCATTGCCACGCCCAGAGGCACCGCCTCATAGCGAGTCCAAAACGCCATAGCTAGCGCTAATCCAGAAACAATCAGACTGGCCGTCATACGATCCTTGAGCCACAGCGCAAATTCAATCACCGTCATCATAATAAAATATATGTATAGCGAATCACTCAGCCCATTGGCACCGAACAGTAAAATAAATGGATTTAGCGCATACAACAGAGCCAGCAGCAAGCTCATCCCTGAGCTAATCCCGGTTCTGACACCAGCCCAATACAGCAGCATTGCAGTCAAAGCGGCAAAGGTAGCACTAAGGATAACAGCGGCCAATCCATAGGAAGCTAATGCCGGAAAAACCGGATACAGCACTAGAATCACCATTTCCAGAAGACTGGGCAGCGGATTCCAAATAAACCCGATTGCACCCAGATGCGGGTCACGGCTATACAGTACATAAAATGCGTTGGCAACGCGACTGAGCGCGTCCGTATGCATATATCCCAAAACATAGCTGAAATAGATACCTGCGGACAGCTCTAACGCAAGTATAAATACAAACAGACCTATAGCCATCCATCTGCTTGCAGACCATGTGCGAAAGGACATTCCTCTCGTTCCCCCTCAAACTTGTTGCGGTATTGCAGCTGCATGAATCCATCCGCTACATACACCACATATCAATTATTGTGGTTTTTTATGTTCTATTTTGTATAATCGCCACTGTCCGTCAAAATCACGTACCAGCGAGGCCCACGGTGCACCATTTTCAAATAAATCTGGATAATTTCGATTTACCTGATCCAGTGGAACTCCTTCCACTACACGCGTTACGAGCACATAATCCACCTTGGAAGCAGGCAAATCCGCTAAGGATTTCCCAAAATCATAATCGCTCGTAATCATAAATTTCTTCGGAATTTGGCTGCTCAGAATGATCGGGTAAGCAGCATAAGAATCTGTCAGAATGAGAGATGAGCCATAATGTTCATCCAGCCAAGGTGCGATTTTCCGCTCAATAATTTGTCGTTCATAGCTTTCATTACCACTATTCGTCAGATAGCTGTGTTCATCAGCAGCAATCGAAGGATTCGTCAGTGCGTAGGATAACAAGCCTGCTGTAACCAGCAGCCCGGCTGTTACCAATGAGATTCCGAGTCCCCGCATTTTTCCTTTTAGCAAGCTTAGCTCATACGGCAGCCAGGCCACCGTAATCGGGAATACATACATAAAGTACCGGAACCACCCGAAGGAAGACTGCTTGAGCATCAGCAAAAGCTGCAGACCGGGTACCGATAAGAAGATCGCGAGCAGCGTTAGCGTGCTCCAATTAAACAGCCGCTTGTCCAATAGTCGAATGAGCAAAATGGCAATCAGCGGAGCAGCATACCACAAGGTTCGTTGCCCGATAAATTTCAGCAGTAGCAGAGGATGTGCAAACATCGTCACAAAGCGCTGATCTTCCAGCAAAGCGGTTGATTGTGTGGCATTGGAATATTGCGAGCGCAAGAAGTAGAGCGGATCACCCATGATAATCCAGTTAAAAAAGAGCCAAAGCAGGCCGGAAAAGACAAGCGGCAGCAGCAACAGCAGCCAAGTCGCTTCCACCTTGTACAGGCGCTCTTTTAAGGATAAATCCGTTCTATTCATATCTCTGCTTGTACGCCAGCGATGTAGAAAAAGAACGGTCAGCAGCACACCCAAAGCCATGGCAACGCCGAGCGGAACCGCTTCATAGCGTACCCAAAAGGCCAAGGCAAGCGCAAAACCTGAAACGATCAAGTTCGCCGCCTTGCGATCCTTTAGCCACATACAAAATCGACTCACTGTCAACAGAATAAAAAAGATATATGGTGAATCGCTTAAGCCGTTAAATCCAAATAGAAACATAAACGGATTCAGTGAAAATAACAGCGCAATCAGCAGACTGATTCCACCATGAAGCCCCAGTTGCTTCCCCGTTCCGTACAATAATGCTGCGCTTGCGCCTGCGAACAGGCTGCTCACAATGACAGCCGCCAATCCGTGGGAAGCAAGTACAGGAAATAACGGATAAAACAGCAGCACCACCAGTTCCATCAAACTGGGTAGCGGATTCCATACAAAACCGATAGCTCCCAAATGCGGGTCACGGCTGTATAGCACATAAAATGCATTAGCCACTCGACTGAGGGCATCTGTGTGCATATAACCCAGATACGAGGCAAAATAAATGCCTACGGCCAGTTCAAGAGCAGTAATACAAGCAAATAATAACAACGTTTTTCCGTGTTTTTTTAAAATCATGAAGCCTCTTTCTGACGCTTTTGCGGAACGGAGAAAATCCAGTAGCGGTTCCAGATGTAATTATGAATGGGCACGATGATGGTAGTCAGCACTTCACCAATCAGATACGACCAACCGACCCAGTGAATGGTTACGTACATAAGAGCTGCATTCAAGAGCAGACCACAAGAGCAGACCAACAAATATTTAAGAAACTGTGTACGGCTCCCCTCGCCGGTGGATTCGAACGTCCAGTTCCGATTCAGCACGTACGAAACGACTAGCGTCACCACAAATCCTATCGTAGTAGCTATTACGGCAGGCACCTTGAACAGCTCCACCAGCAGCACAAGCACACCGACGTGGATACTTGTACCCAGCAGTCCTACAATACCGTATTTAATGATTGGATACTTTAGATATGAACGTCTGATCATGTTGATTAAACTCCCTATCCACCCACAATCGGTCAGCATTTGCCCGTTTGTCTGCGATTAAATAACGGGGGCGGGCTTTGACTTCGTGATATATGGCGGCAATATATTCTCCTACCACTCCAATGGACAGCATGAGGACACTTCCAATGATCAAGAGCAGCAATATGACCGTGGTAAACCCGGTGACAGCGTCACCCATTAGTTTACGCATCAAGGTTTGGATCCCCAAGACGACTGAAATCAGCATAAAAATGATTCCCATCAAACTTACTACCCGCAGCGGCACGGTTGAAAACGAAACAATCGCTTCTGCTGCCAGCCGAAACAGCCCGAGTGGACTCCAGCGGCTTGGACCTTCCTCACGGGGAGCCACCCGGAACGAAATCTGGGTTTTGCGAAAACCAAGCCAAGCTGTCATCCCGCGAAAAAACGGCATCCGCTCCGGCATCGCCATCCAGGCATCCACTACCCGTCGATCCAGAAGCTTATAATCAGAAGCATCCTTCAGATTAAAGCCCGTCAAACGGTTCAAGGTCGCGTAGAACAATGAAGCCCCGAGCTTTTTGCCCATTGGTTCTTCTCCCCTAAATTCTTTCACACATTCGACCAGATCATAACCTTCATTCTGCCATAAACGCACCATTTCCCCGATCATCTCAGGAGGATGCTGTAAATCGCCATCCATAACGATGATCGCATTACCAGAGGCATTTTCCAAGCCTGCGCACAATGCCAGCTCCTTGCCAAAGTTCCGGCTCAGCCGCAGCGCGAGCAAAGAAGGCATACGCCGGGACAATTCGGACAGTTTGAGCCACGTGTCGTCTTTGGAACCATCATCCACGATAATCAGTTCATAGCGTGAGGTAACAACAGACAATACTCCGTCAATTACCGTGAGTGAACGCTCCAAATGCGAGCTTTCATTATACATGGGAATGACGACAGATAGAAAAGGTGTTTTTGTGTCCATTTCTTGCTCCTTCTTTCTTCATATTCAGGAGGACTGTGCCGGGGGATCATCCAAATCGTGCATATCGGTCAGACCATGCGTCGTCTTCTCCCAATAGAACGGCTTGGTAATGAGCTGCCAGGCTGCTTTGACCGCAGCTATACTCATAAGTACCCAATATAACGGAGAAAGTAGCCCATATTTGACCATCGCGTATGAAAATGTTCGTTCACCACGCTCTTCCAGCTCCCCAATGACCCAATACATGCCGGCCACATTACTGAATACGAACAGAAAGTTACCGATATAAAATTCCGCGCTGGCCAGGTAATACACATAACCCGGAAACAGCTTGGGAATAAAGGACAATTCCCAGCCAAACCATAAAATAAGCAAACCCCAGAAAATCGGGTTCAGCAAAGGCAGCATGGGAGTTGCCAGAATCATTACCTGAAAGCCGAAAAAGCCTTTCCAGCCCACTTCACGCACCAATTTAACCGGATTGCGCATATGAACCAGCCATGTCTGCATATACCCCTTGATCCAGCGTGACCGCTGACGAATCCAGTTGCCGACACGGCTGTTGGCCTCCTCCCATGTGCGAGAGTCGACAATGGCGGTTTTATAGCCGCCTTTATACAGACGTATGCCCAGATCGGCATCCTCGGTTACATTGTAGGGGTCCCATGCATTGATATCTTTTAAGACAGATACCCGAAAATGATTGGACGTGCCGCCGAGCGGAATGGGAGTATCCAGCTGCATAATACCCGGCAGCAGCAATTCAAACCACATGCTGTATTCTTGAGTAAACCAGCGAGTGAGCAAATTTTGTGTGCTGTTAAAATAATTGAGCTTTGCCTGAATGCACGCATAATTCTCAGGTAGTGAATTGAACGCCGCAATGACCTTTTTAAGCTGGTCAGCGTCAGGACGATCCTCGGCATCGTAAATGACGACAAATTCGCCACGAGCTCGAATAAGCCCGTAATTACATGCCTTTGGCTTGGTTTTCGGGAGGCCGTCAGGGACGACCAGTGTCGTATAATAGGCTGGCAGCTTCATTTCGCGAAGCAGCCCAATCGTCTCAATGTCGTCCTCTTCAATGAGCAACCGCACATCCAGCTTGGATTTAGGATAATCCAGCTGCTCCAGATTCCGCAGCAGCATCGGAAGCACGCCTGCCTCCTTGTACATCGGTACAAGGATCGAATAGATCGGCAGCTTTTTTTCATCCATGGCGTCAACCTCTTCCTTCGTGAAGCGAAGCTGCGCTCCACGCCGGGAACCGAGATAGATAATGCCGAATTTGAAAAGGGTCATAGCAAAATAAAACAACTGAATCATCATATTGATAATCAGCACCGTTTTCCAGCTGTTCCAGAAGAGGCCGAGCAGTGTGATTACGCCCATCGCCGAAAACACCAACAGCTGCCCCTTCGTAAAGGTCGTGCGCGCCGAATTGTGCGGCTCTTTTTCGAGCAGCCCAGTCGTGCTCTCCTGCATCATTTCCTCACCGTAAATTTTACCCCAGAGCTGTTCCATTTCTTCCTTGGTCGCCAAAACCTGCTCTACCGGCATACCGAGGATTTCTTCCAGCTTCAGGCGTCGCTCTTCTGGCAGCGGGTCACTGACCGCCACAATATAGCGGTTCATATATTGATGAATGACGACCACACCATAAGCCATGGCTACCTGCTCTGGTAATTTATAGGCTGCATCCAGTGCCAGCTCCTCACCGATACGTCCGATCCGGTTCTGTGTTGCAATCGCGCGGTACAAATCCGCGGGTTCCAGCATTTGCAATGACAGCAAAATATCGCCGAGCAGCCCGCCGCTCTTCGCCTGGAACTCCAGTGCGCGCTCTAGCTGCTCAGGTAAAATATAGCCGGAACGAACCAGCATATCGCCTAATCGTTCCTTGGACTCGTCCCCATCAACCTGCTGCTGGAGCTGCTCGGCTGTAATGAAGCCCATCTCCACGAGAATATCACCCAGCCTGCCACCATAACGCTTTTGGTTTCGGATGGCGTCTGCCAGTTGATCCCGGGTGATCAACCCGTTCTCCACCAGTTGATCGCCCAGACGGGCTTTGCCGTTTCGTCCGCTCTGTGCCTCTGCCGCAATCTCCCCGCCTTCCGCACCAGCCCCACTGGAAGCCAGCCCCATAGCGGCGCCCGCTGCTTGCTCCTGCTGCCCGGAAGCATACTGGACCTGCGCCTCCTGGACCTGTCCAGCCTGCATGCCTTCATCCAGCAATTGCTCCACTGCTGCTGCGGAATCATTAGCGTCCTTTATAGCCTGGATGCGAAGCTCTGTATCCTGAAGCCGCCGTTCCAGCTCTTCGATATGAAAATCAAGCTTGTACAGCACCGGAGCCTGCTCCGAGCGCTGGGCTTCCAGCTCCTGCTTCAGCTGAGCGATCTGCTGACGCTCTTCTTTTATTCTTCTGTTGGTTTGGCGAATCGAAACTCCGCCAACCTGCCACCTCAGCTTGTCACCCATGGATTTCCGCCCTTTCAATCCAGCGCCGCTCTTCGGCGAGCGCGTCCGCAAGCAGCTGCTTCAGCTCCGCATCCCGTTGCTTTTTCCGTTCGAGTGCCGCGTGAAAAAGCTCCCGCTCCTCACGCAGCAACTTCTCCGCTTGCATCCGCTCCTCATTCAATGAAGACACCAGTTGTTCGGCGTCGGAAGCGCGATAACCGATCCATACGCTCTTTAACTGCCGCTTCGTTCTTTTACTTCTCATAGACCCTCCTGTACCATCCTGTCTCTGTCCCTTGAGCATGTCACTACTTCGATGGTTAATCCGTCCTTACGCAAATCAGAACCTCTCCTATTTCTTATATAAACCAATCATTTATACATTAATGCAAATTTTCCGGTCCAGAAAAGCACTTTCTTCCACCTGAGCTCACTATGTAGAAATGGGTCCGTTCTGGCTAATTAGGTCTACCATTAAAAACTTAGTGCTATTCTACCATAATCATGGCAGAAGTAGGTATACAATAATGTAAATTATAGAATCTTTCATACTGATGTATAACTAGGTATTTAGAACTACCAAGTATGTGTCTTATACAGCAAAAAAGGCACCGCGAACGGTGCCCTCTATTGAACAAAACTTGAGATTCCATATATGATCTTGTAACCAAGCAGAAGCATAATGCATTTTTTGCTGATTTAGTTGCTCCGTTGGTGCTTTTCAAACCAGCTTGATGTGGCCACCAAGAGCTGTTCACTCCGTCCTATGGCTGCCTGTACCTGTCCTGTAGCTGTTCCGCCATATACATTCCGTGCATTCACTACAGCCTCCGGTTGAAGTACCTCATATATACGGTCGTCGAACAAATCGGAAAACTGCTGGAATTCCTCCAGGGTCAAATCCAGCAAATATTTGCCGTGTTGGATACAATACAGCACGGTTTTGCCGATGACCTCGTGCGCCTGACGGAAAGGAAGTCCCTTGCCGACCAGGAAATCCGCAATATCCGTTGCGTTCGAGAAATCCTGATTGACGGCTTGACGCATGCGATCCTTGTTCACCTTCATCGTAGCGATCATCGGTGCGAACAGCTGTAGCGCTCCTTCCAGCGTAGCAACGGTATCAAACATACCTTCCTTGTCCTCCTGCATATCCTTGTTGTATGCGAGTGGCAAGGATTTCAGAACGGTCAGCAAGCCCATGAGATTGCCGTAAACACGTCCGGTTTTGCCACGTACCAGCTCCGGTACGTCCGGGTTCTTCTTCTGCGGCATAATGCTGCTGCCTGTACAAAAAGCATCATCCAGCTCCACGAAGCCAAACTCCGTGCTGCTCCACAGCACCAGTTCTTCGCTCAAACGAGACAAATGCGTCATAATCAGCGAGGCGCCGGCCAGGAACTCTACAATAAAGTCCCGGTCACTGACAGCATCCAGGCTATTTTCATATACTCCATCGAACCCGAGCTGCTCAGCCACAAAATGACGGTCTATCGGGAAGGTGGTTCCTGCCAAAGCGCCAGCACCCAGCGGCAGCACATTGATGCGCTTGTAGCTGTCCTTAAGACGGTCAATATCGCGCTCCAGCATAGATACATACGCGAGCAAATGATGCGCAAACAAAATCGGCTGTGCACGCTGCAAGTGTGTGTATCCAGGCACAATCGTGTCCAGATTGTCCTTGGCCTGTCCGATTAATGCGGCTTGCACATTATGCAGCATCCCCACCAGCGATACCACACGGCCGCGCAAATACAAGTGCATATCCGTGGCCACCTGATCGTTGCGGCTGCGTCCGGTGTGCAGCTTACCGCCGACCGGACCAATGGCTTCGATCAGATTTTTTTCGATATTCATGTGAATATCCTCGTCCGAAACGGAAAATTCAATCTCTCCACGGCGGATACGTTCCAGTACCGTGTGCAGTCCTTCCTTGATCGTATCGGCGTCCGCTTGCGGAATAATGCCGCATTTGCCCAGCATGGCCACATGGGCCAAGCTGCCTTGGATATCCTCTTCTGCCAACGCCTGATCAAACCCGATGGAAGCCGTGTATTCCTCTACCAGCTTATTCGTTTGCTTCGTAAAACGTCCGCCCCATAACTTACTCATTGCATGATCCCCTCTCTGCAATAACAAGCCGCCCTCGTCGTTTGGACAAGAACGGCCCGCATTCCGTACATTTTTTGATTACATCATTATTTATGATTTTGTGTTACGCCCGCATTAACCTTCAAGCGCAAAGCATTCAACCGGATGAAGCCTGTTGCATCGCCTTGGTCGTAGGCTTGTGTCGGATCGGCCTCCATCGTCGCAATGTCCGGGTTGTACAAGCTAACCGGACTCTTGACGCCTGCACCGATAATATTGCCTTTATACAGCTTCACGCGCACCGTACCACTGACGTTTTTCTGGCTCTCATGAACCAGAGCCTGCAGAGCCACACGTTCCGGTGCGAACCAGAAACCATTGTACACCAAGGTAGCATAACGGGTAATCAGACTATCACGCAAATTCATAACTTCACGATCCATCGTAATGGACTCCATTTTGCGGTGAGCTGTGAACAGGATCGTACCGCCCGGCGTCTCGTAGACTCCGCGGCTCTTCATGCCCACAAAACGGTTCTCTACCATATCCACACGTCCGATGCCGTGCTTGCCACCCAGCTCATTCAGTTTTTCCATCACTTGCAGTGGAGTCAACCGCTCTCCGTTCAAAGCAACGCAGTTTCCTGCTTCAAATTCCAGCTCCAAATATTCCGCTTCATCAGGAGCGTCCTCTGGTGCATTGCTGAGCAAGAACATTTCTTTATTTTCAGGAGCACTCGGATCAAACCAAGGGTCCTCCAGCACACCGCTTTCATAGCTGATATGCAACAGGTTGCGATCCATGGAGTACGGCTTGGCTGCAGAAGCAGTTACCGGAATACCATGTTTTTCCGCATAGGCAATCATTTCTGCCCGGCCCGGGAACTGATTGCGGAACTCTTCCAGCCGCCAAGGTGCAATTACCTTGATATCTGGCGTTAATGCCGCCGCGTTCAGCTCGAAGCGCACCTGATCGTTGCCTTTACCTGTTGCGCCGTGAGCGATTGCTATTGCTCCCTCGGCAATTGCAATATCGACCATCCGCTTAGCGATCAACGGACGTGCAATACTCGTTCCGAGCAAATATTGTCCTTCATACAAAGCCCCCGCCTGAAACATCGGATAAATAAAATCCTTGGCGAATTCATCACGCAGATCATCAATGTACACTTTGGAAGCTCCCGTAGCGAGTGCCTTTTCCTCCAAACCGTCCAGTTCTTCCTTCTGACCGATATCTGCGGTAAATGCGATGATTTCCGCATCATACGTTTCCTTGAGCCATTTTAGAATAACCGACGTATCCAGACCGCCGGAATATGCGAGTACGATTTTATCTTTTGCCATGTTTAAAGTCCTCCCCAAATGCTTCTAGCCTTTATCTTTCTTACCTATTTTTCCTTACCCCAGCAAAGCAACCAACAGCGCTTTTTGCGCATGCAGGCGATTTTCCGCTTCATCAAAAATGACCGAATTCGGACCGTCGATGACACCTGCACTCACTTCTTCCCCACGATGTGCAGGCAGGCAGTGCAGGAACAAATAATCCGGCTTGGCCAGCTGGACCAGTTCCTCATTTACCTGGAAGTCGGCAAAAGCAAGCTCACGCTCCTTCTGCTCTTCCTCAAAGCCCATGCTCGCCCATACATCCGTATAGATCGCATCCGCACCCTTTACCGCTTCTTGCGGACTTTGCGTTATAACGATTTCACTACCTGTCTGTTTGGCAATCTCACGGCAAGCTGCAACCACACTCGGGTCAGGCTCGTATCCAGCAGGACTTGCAATCGACACATGCACTCCGAGCTTCGCTCCACCAATCAAGAGGGAATGCGCCATATTGTTGCCATCCCCGATATAAGCCAATTTGAGTCCTTTTAGCTTACCCTTTTGTTCATACAAGGTTTGATAATCAGCCAATACCTGACATGGATGCGCCAAATCACTCAAGCCATTGATCACAGGGACGGATGCATAATGTGCCAATTCTACCACATTATCGTGCCCAAAGGTACGAATCATAATGCCGTCCAGATAGCGTGACATCACTTGTGCCATGTCGCTAATAGGCTCGCCGCGTCCCAGTTGAATGTCATTTTTACTGAGGAAAAGGGCATGCCCACCCAATTGATACATACCGACTTCAAAGGATACCCGTGTACGTGTGGAGGATTTTTCGAAAATCAGTCCAAGTGTCTTCCCCTTTAGCGGCTGATAGGCTTCCCCGTTTTTGTGCTTACGCTTAATTTCGATGGCGAGATCAATTAAATACTGGATTTCCTCTGTCGAGTAGTCGTCCAGCTCCAGGAAGTCCCGTCCCTTCAAATTTATCTGCTGCAGTGCGTCACCCTGGTTCATGCCATCGTCTCCTTTTACACTCTAATCTAAATGATATGATTTTTAGCACTAGGCCACATGCTCCCGAATCAATTCAGCAATCAACCTTACAGCCTGATCTATTTCATCCTTCGTTACATACAGGTTAGGCAACAGGCGAATCACGTTCGGTCCTGCTGTAATGAACAGAATCCCCTTCTTCTGTCCTGCCAAAACAAGCTCTGCTACCGGCTCCGCACACTCAATGCCGACCATCAGCCCTTTTCCACGGATATCCTTTACAAAAGGAAACTCTCCAAGCTGCTTTTGCAGGCTCTGGAACAAATATTCGCCCATCTCAGCTGCACGTTCTGGCAGTTTGTCATCAATAATCGTTTCAATGGTCGCCTGAACCGCTGCCATCGCGAGCGGTGTACCGCCAAAGGTGGAGCCGTGGCTGCCCGCTGTGAACGCTTCGCGCAAATATCCTTTGCCCAGCATCGCACCTACGGAAAAGCCGCTCCCCAGTCCCTTCGCCAATGTAAAGATATCCGGCTCTATGCCGTAATGCTCAAAGGAAAACAGCTTACCTGTCCGTCCCATGCCCGTTTGCACCTCATCAATGATCAGCAGCAAGCCATGCTCACGGCACAGCTTGGTAATCACGTCTACAAAGGCAGGGTCTACCGGATACATGCCGCCCTCTGCCTGCACCATTTCCAGCATAATAGCTGCCGTATTTTCACTGATGGCTGCTTCAAGCGCAGCCTGATCGTGAAGTGGAACGCTTTTAAATCCGGCAGGAAGCGGCAAAAATCCCTCTTTAACCTTATCCTGACCAGTAGCGGTCAGGGTTGCGAGCGTCCGTCCGTGAAAGGATTGCGTGAACGTAATGATCTCGTAGCGGCCGGTCTGCTTCACCTTTTGATGATAACGACGCGCCAGCTTAATCGCAGCTTCATTCGCTTCTGCCCCGCTATTGCAGAAAAATACAGCATCTGCGCTGCTATTGGCAGTCAGCAAAGCCGCTGCCCGTTCTTGCCCCGGAATATGAAACAGATTGGATACATGCCACAGTTCATCAATCTGTTTCTTCAATCGCTCAGCTACAGCCTGAGGCGCATGCCCGAGATTGGTAACAGCAATACCTGACATAAAATCCAGATAACGCTTGCCCTGATCATCCCACAGCCAGCTTCCTTGACCTTTAACAAGTGCAAGCGGGTATCTTGCATAGTTTGGGAAAAGAGAGCTTTGCGGCTGCGCTCCTACAGACACCTTTTCCGCGTGCACTCCGACTGCATTTGTACTCGGCGATTTCTCGCTCACCAGTGCATTAGACTCCTTACTCATGTTGTTCACGCTCCTTTTATTTGTTTGGTTAACAGCTTTCGTTATATGTCGCAATTACTGCATACGCACGATACGTGTTCCAATCAATTCCCCGCTCAGCACACGGCTTAACACCTGCGGTTCGCTGCCGTCCACAATAACGACTTCCTTCACTTTTCCGTGGATGCAGGCAATAGCTGCTCTTACTTTCGGGATCATACCACCGTATATTTCACCCGTGCTGATCATATCCTCAATCTCCTGTACGGTGATAGAGTTCAATACCTTCTTTTCTCCGCCATTCTTTTTCAATATGCCCGGTACATCGGTGACCACAATCATCCGGCTGACGCCGAGATGAGAGGCCACGGCACCCGCCGCTGTATCCGCATTAATGTTGTAGCGCTGACCGGAACGATCAATCCCGATGGGTGCAATAACAGGCATATAGCTCATATCCAGCACACCTGTAATAATCGAAGCTTGAACAGACGTTACCTCTCCGACCCAACCAACCTCTGCGGCATTCGACACAGGCTTTGCTTCGATCAAATAACCATCACTGCCTGATAATCCGAGCGCTCGCCCACCATGCATCCCTATTCTACGTACAATCTGCTTGTTAATGCTGCCCGCCAGCACCATTTCCACGACATCCAGCACGGGCTCAGTCGTTTTACGCAACCCATGAATGAACTCCGTTTCAATTCCCAGCTTCGCCAAATTGTCGGAGATCGCAGGGCCCCCGCCATGGACAATGACTGGTTGAAGACCTTCCGACTGCAAACGAGCCAAGTCGTCAAAAAAGGAATCAGGCAACGCAGCCAGCGTACTTCCTCCGCATTTCATCACAAAATTACGACGTGCCACTCCGGCGTGATTGGCTTGATCCGCGTGTTCCATTGCTGATTCCATATCATCTCTCCTTTTCTCATGTGCACAGGCTGTGCAATTTTGAAATAATGGCAGATTTAACACGTTCATTTAACACGTTCATTCAATCCGCGTTTATCCCTTCATCTATGTCCGATATGCAGCGTTAATCCGCACATAATCATAAGTTAAGTCACAGCCCCATGCTGTAGCAGTCCCGTTCCCGTGATGCAAGTCAACGATAATTTGCACCGTATCTCCCCGCAAATAGGAAAGCGCCTCTGCTTCATCAAAAGCAACCGGACTTGATTGGCCTAGCACGATAATGTCACCCAAGCGGATATCTACCGTATCTGGATTCACCGGCTCTCCGGCACGCCCGACGGCTGCAATAATCCGTCCCCAGTTTGCGTCTGCGCCAAAAACGGCAGACTTCACCAGACTGGACCCGATCACCGTCTTGGCTATAGCCTGGGCAGACGCATCGCTTACCGCCCCGCTCACAGACACCTCTACCAGCTTCGTAGCACCTTCTCCATCGCGCGCAATCGCCTTCGCCAGCTCTCGGCAGATATAGGTGAACGCCTCGGCAAAAGCTTCCCAATCGGGATGGCCTACATGCAACTCGCGGTTGCCCGCCAGCCCGCTTGCCATAGCGATCAGCATATCGTTCGTGCTTGTATCGCCATCTACGGTAATCATATTAAAGCTGGTATCCGTCGCCTGCTTTAATAGCTGATGAAGCGCAGCCTGCCCGATGGCTGCGTCACAGGTCATAAAAGCCAGCATCGTTGCCATATTCGGATGAATCATGCCAGAACCCTTTGCCGCCCCGGCGATGTGCACCGTCACACCATCCACTTCAACCGCCACGCACGCTTCCTTTTTCACCAAATCTGTCGTCAGAATGGCTTGGGTAAATTGCTCCGCTCCATCGCCTGCCCCGTTCACATGATCAGGTAATGAGGATATACCGGCGAACACACGATCCATTTTCAAGTGCTCG
>NZ_ASSB01000351.1:0-5965 GCF_000520755.1 Paenibacillus sp. 1-18 | reverse complement strand
CCCTTTGGGCTGTCCAGTAGTTCCCGAAGTGTACATAATGTAGGCCAAGCGATCAGCAGCGGTCGACTTCGTTTGTTCTCCAGCTGCGTAAGCCTGCTGCATCTGTTCTGCTTGTTCTGATTGCATAGTTGTTGTAGAAGCAAGCTCAGGACTGGCGGAAATGGAATAAAGCGGATTTAAGCAATCCACATATCCCGTGTCAATCGTGCCAGTATACGTCCCGTGATCATTCGGCCAAACAGGATTGCAACGATCAGCATCATCCGTTCCATAGACTGCGGAATCGCTCAGGTCGAGGACAGTCCCTGTAAAATCAGCGGGTCTATGCTCCATTCGCTGTACCAGCAGTACGCTTGCGCCGGAATCCTCCAGCAAATAGCGCACGCGCTCATCCGGGTAATCGGAGTCAATCGGCACATAAGCTCCGCCTGCTTTGAGAATGGCGAGCATACCGACGATCATCTCCATCGAGCGTTCAGCCACAATACCGACAGTCTGCTCAGTGCAGATCCCTTGCTTACGCAATGTATGAGCCAGACGGTTGGCCTTTTTATTCAATTCTCCATAGGTCAGGCTGTCTTTTCCAAACACAACCGCTACTTGCTGCGGTGCTTGCTTCACCTGTTCCTCGAACAATTCATGTATGGACGCATGACGCGGATAATCCACAGCAGTATCGTTGAAGGTATGAACCAGTTGCTCCACTTCTTGCTCTGACAGCACTTGGGCTGTGAAAATTTCCAGCTCCGGCTGATGCAAAACAACGCTGTACAACCGTAACAGCTGCTCAACAAAGCGTTCAATTGTCGTCTCGTTATAACGGTCGCTACTGTAATTCACGTTCAGGGAAACGGCTGCATTTTCCCATTGAAATTGAAAATCCAGCTCTGAGTGTACGTGATTCAAAAAATCAGGAATATGGATATTTTGCAAGGATGCCGTGGTGTGAATAAGAGGCTTTTCATCCTCGTTACGTGGAATTTCAAGTAATTCCGAATAGTTCCAAAAAGGAATATTTTGATGCTCAATAGCTTCGCTGACAGAGGTTTTGATTTGAGACAGCAAGGCTTTGAAGGTTGTGGTGGAGTCCAGCGCGTTTTTCAATAAGAGCAGGTGGTTGATCGGCTTTGTAGCACCGCTGCCAGACTTGGCTACCGGAATGCCCAGCAGCACACGTTCCTCACCTGTGTATTTATGTAATAGGCTCTCTACTCCAGCAAGCAGAACCATAAACACTGCCCATGGAGCGCCACCTGTTATAGACGATATTCGCCCTGAAATTTCAGTTGAAAATGTGCACGTAAACGTATGGAAATTTGAACTCGTTGCAGCTGTATCCCTGGATACATGATTGGTGTATGGCAGGCAGATGATATGATCCTCAGATTCCAGCTTATGGCTCCAGTAAGTTTTTTCCTTCTCAAATAAAGCTTTCAATGACATCCCTCCTGCTTCATGGGGTCTATGCCCCGGTTGGAATGGTGCGTTGTATGTGGATGAGCGTTGTGCTGAAAAAAATATACTTTGCAGGCAAGGGCAGTCGGACAAGCCGCCGCCCTCTGCACCCGCAAAGTGAATCATTGCATTTTTTAGAAAACTGATTTAGAAAACAAAGTCGATGGAATCCGGTGAGAAGCCTTCCGGCTTTTCGTCGGAGGTCACCTGAATATCGCTTAACAGCAAATCCGGATCGGCCCCAACCTGTGACAGAATCGCCATAAAATCTCCGGTTAATCGTTCAATCGCGTCTGCCGCAAACAGCTTCGTGCAATATTCAAAGGAACCTTTGATTGCCCCGTCTTCATCACTCATCGACAAGGTCAAATCAAATTTGGAAATGCTGTGCTCCTGAACATAAGGACTGAAGGACAGGGTCTCAAGCTTCGCTTCCTGCGACTCCGTATTTTGCAGTACAAACATGGTGTCAAACAACGGATTACGGCTTGCATCCCGTGCTACATCGAGCTTTTCCACCAGCTCTTCAAGTGGATAATCCTGATGCTCAAAGGCTTGCAGCGTACGATCTCTGGTTTCCAGCAAGTAGCTGTGGAATGTTTGGTTGCCCTTCGGCTGATGCCGGATGGCAAGCGTATTGACGAACATCCCGATCAGTGGCTCCAGCTCAGGCAACATGCGGCCTGCTACCGGAGTACCAATAATCAAATCGTCCTGACCGCTGTATTTGGACAGCAGAACGGTGTAGGCGCTCAAAAGTACCATGTACAGCGTACTTCCGGTCTGTGCCACAATTCGGTGCAGTTGCTCGGATACATTCGGGTCAACTGTAAATTCATACAGCGCACCCTCAAAGCTGCGAACAGCAGGTCTTGGATAAGCAATCGGCAGATCCAGTACCGGTAATTCTCCGGCCAAATGCTCCAGCCAGAAGTGTTCCCGGCGTTGATAGGACTCACGCTGCATTTCCTGCTGCTGCCACACGGCATAGTCCTTGTACTGGATTTGCAACGGCTCCAATTCCTGTCCCTCGTACAGCTGTACCAGCTCCTGCACGATATTGTTAGACGATACACCATCCGAAATAATATGGTGCATGTCGTACATTAAAAGGTGGCGCTCTGGTCCGGTTTGAATAAGACGGACGCGCAACAGCGGTGCCTGTCCAAGATCAAAGCTGCGAACAAATGACTCGATATACGCTTCGGCTTCAGACTCACTGACCTGCAGACGCTCTACCGCAAACTCAACCTGATCGTAAACCCGCTGAACGACCGCGCCTTCCACCATTTCAAAGGAAGTCCGCAACGTTTCATGGCGGGCCATTAACTGACGGAACGCATCCTCCAGTCGATCTGCCTGGAGCGGTCCTTCCACCGTCAACACACCCGGCATGTTGTAGCTGACATCCCCACCTTCCAGATGGCTCAAGATGTAAAGTCGTTTTTGAGCCGAGGAAACCGGATAGTACGCCTGTTTCGCCGCCGCAGGGATCACCTTATAAGTGTCTGTGCCGTGCGTAGCTATGAGCCGGGCTTGCTGCTCAATCGTAAAGTGCTGGAACACCTCACGCAGTGTAATTCGGCTGTCAAGCTCCTGATGGATTTTGGCTACAAGCGTCGTCGCCCGCAAGGAGTGTCCACCAATATCGAAGAATGAGTCGGTAACTCCTACGCTGGACAGCTTCAATACATCCTGCCAGATTTGGGCTAGCTTGGCTTCCAGCGGCGTCCGCGGCGCAACATACTCCAGACCTCCTTCGAGGCGTGCTTCCGGCGCAGGCAAAGCCTTGCGGTCGATTTTCCCGCTCGGGGTCAGTTGGAAACGATCCAGTTGTACGACATACGTCGGGATCATGTAATCCGGCAGCTTCGGCTGCAGCGCGGTGCGCAGCTCCGGCAGACTCAGCGATGCTGTGGCTACGATGTAGGCACACAGGTCCTTATGTCCGTCTTCGTTTTCCCATGCCGTGACCACAGCTTTCTGAATGCCGTCCACGGTCAGCAGCTGTGCTTCCACCTCGCCCAGCTCGATTCGATACCCGCGGATTTTCACCTGGTGGTCGATCCGGCCCAAATACTCGATACTGCCATCCGGCAACCACCGTGCCAGGTCGCCTGTCCGGTACATTCGGTTGCTGTGAGTGTTGTGAGCATCTGGAGCCTGTTCAGCTTCCACTACGGCTGAGGCAAACGGATTCGGGATGAACTTTTCTGCCGTCAGCTCAGGCAGGTTCAGGTATCCTCGGCCTACACCTGCTCCCCCGATATAGAGCTCACCCGCGATACCAATCGGCACCAGCTGTTGTCTTGTGTTCAAGATGTACACAGACTGGTTCGCTATCGGCGTTCCGATGGATACTGTGTGCTCCCCTTTTTCCAGCAGTACGTTGAGAGCTTCCACATCTTCAATCGTATAAGCGGTCGCATCTACCGTCGTTTCGGTTGGACCATACACGTTGGTAATGACCGGGCGGTACCCGGACCACTTGTGCAGGAACACGTTTACCAGTTGTACAGGCAACGCTTCGCCACCGATCAAATAGTGCTTCACTCCCGGCGCATCCGTCACGCTGACGCTTTCGTTCAAAATATGCAAATGCGCAGGTGTGCCGTCCGACAGGTCGATCCGGTGCGTGCGGTAGTAGGCGATCAAATGTTCCCCGCTCAGGCTGACGTCACGGGATACCACATGCAGGGTGTGGCCTAACAGCAAGCTGGCAAAGATTTGTTTTACCGAAGCATCAAATACAAACGCCGACAGCCATGCAACGTGAAGCGGCTGCTCATACCGGCTGTATACCCGCTCGAATAAAGCATCCACCAGATTGCTGACACTGCCCTGCTCGATCATGACCCCTTTCGGCTGGCCGGTTGTGCCTGACGTGTAAATCATATAGGCCAGGTTATGCGGGCCGGAGACAGGGATCAGGTTACTTGAATCCTGTGCGTTCAGCTGAGCCTGAATGTCCTCCTCATCAAGGACTACGGTCCGTACTGTGGATGGCAAGCTGAGCGAGAGATTGGCTACTTTACTTGTAATCACGACCGTTGCTCCGCTGTCTTGGAGCATGTAGTCAATCCGTTCCTGTGGATACATGGTATCCATCGGCACATACGCGCCTCCGGCCTTAAGTACCCCCAGAATGCTCACCAGGATATCTGCAGAACGTTCCAGCAAAATACCTACCGGCTGATCGGCTTCGACTCCTTCCGCCTGCAACACACGGGCCAATCGGTTCGCCTGTTCATTTAGCTCGGCGAAGGTCAAGGCCGTATCCTCGCATACCACCGCTATCCGCTCAGGACTGCGCTTCGCCTGATTTTCGAACCGTTCGCTCAGCGAACGACCTTGTTCCTGTTCATATCCGGCTCCATGCATACTATGTGCCTGCGGATCGTTGAACACACTCAGAATCTGTTCGCTTTCTTTCGCCGTAATCAGTTCGATTTCTCCCAGCTTCACATCCGGGTTCACTGCCACGGCTTCGGCCAAGCGAATGAAGTGGCGTGTCATCCGTTCCACAGTTTCGCGTTCGTACAATGCAGTCGCATACTGCAATCCGAACTGGATGTCCGCCTCTTCCTCTCGGGCTTCCAGTGTCAAATCAAACTTGGCTGGCGTTTGCTCCAAGCCGTATGGACGGAAGCTCAGGTCTGCCAGCTGCAGTTCGCCTTCCTCGGTGGTTTGCAGCGTAAACATCGTATCGAACAGCGGATGACGGCTCATATCCCGCTTCACATTCAGCTTTTCCACCAGTTCCTCAAATGGATAGTCCTGATGTTCGTAGGCTTGCAGGGCACGAACTTTTACTTCTTCCACGTAGCTGCGGAAGGTATGCTCTGCCGTCGGATAGTTTCGCAATGCCAACGTGCCGACGAACATTCCGAGGATCGGCTCCAGATCTGCATGTGGTCGTCCTGCAATCGGCGTGCCGACTACAATGTCCTCTTGTCCGCTGTATTGGTGCAAGAGTGCGGTGTACGCCGCCAGCAGCACCATATACAGGGTAGAGCCTGTGTGCGCCGCCAGTTCTTTCAGGCGTTCGCTAACTTCACGCTCCAATCCGAACACGACCGTATCCCCTGCCGTACTTCGTACCGCTGGACGGGCAAAGTCTGTAGGAAGATCCAGTACAGGCAGTTCACCCCGGAAGGTGTCGAGCCAGTACGCTTCCTGACGCTGCATCCACTCCTGATGGGCTTCGCCTTGCTGCCATACCGCGTAATCCTTGTACTGAATCCGCAATGGCGATAGCTCTTCACCGTCATATAAGCGAACAAATTCATCGGTCAGTACCCCCATGGACACACCATCCGAGACGATATGATGCATGTCGAGCATGAGCAAATGCCGTGGTTCTTGCTCTACTCCTTGTACGCCCAGGTCCACCAAGCCTACCCGCAGCAGCGGTGCAGCTTGCAGATCGAACGGACGGACAAAGCGCCGTACCAGCTCTTGCGTTTCCTTGCTGACCATCGTGTCCTTACCCGTATCCGTAGTCGCACCC
>NZ_ASSB01000350.1:0-7943 GCF_000520755.1 Paenibacillus sp. 1-18 | reverse complement strand
AGTTCGATAACAACCTTTGAGGGCGGCTTCTGTTTTTATGAGATAATGTTCTTGTCAAAACCATATGACAAGAACATTATCTCATTCCCGACGAGACTCATTGAAGGGGATATAACGAAACCGAAGGCACACCTGCCTAGGGGGTTAGTGATGGAAGATTCACTCAACAGCACCATGTGCAGTGGACGGAATAGAATTGTTGCTCAGGAAGCATATTTGACGAGGACTGGTAAGGATTTTATTTATAAAACAGGATGTTCTTAAGAGGCATTTGAAATTAAAAGTGGATGATTGCTAGCCGCATGCGGAAGCTACATATTGATATTTATGCGCTATTCGCATAAAGTTTTTTTGTATATGAACTGAGCTATAAATGTACACGAGGCGCCACTACGCGGTTTTGTCCTTTTTTAATATGTCTACGGGCAGAATAACTTAATAAATGATATGCTTAAAAAACAGATCATTTGACCAAGAGGAGAGGTACATTAATGCGGTACCATGAATTTTATATCGGACAACTATTTAGAACCAAGTCTTTAACATTAACAAAAGAGGATATTACCAGATTTGCAACGGAGTTTGACCCACAATATATGCATTTGGATGAAGATAAAGCAACGCAGGGAAGATTTAATGGAATCATAGCCTCAGGAATTCAAACGCTAGCAGTTTCATTTAAGCTTTGGGTTGAAACGGATAGTTATGGTGATGATGTCATTGCTGGAACCGCTATGAACAATATTAGATTTATAAAACCCGTGTACCCGGGAGACGAATTACATACCATTGTGGAGGTAACTGCACTTAGAGAGAAACTGAATGAAACAGGATTAGTTACTGTTATGCTGACGACTTTCAATGACAAGGATAAGAAAGTATTTGAAGGTGAATTGTCCGTTTTAGTTAATAAATAAGGTGTATTCAGACAGTAGATATAGAATCTACAGAAGAGAGCCTCCTAATATTAAGTTGATTGGGGAACAGAGTTGTTCTTTATAATGATTTTAAGGTGAGGACTACCTGCTGGTGACCGCTAAAGGTTGCTCTTGAAAATAGATTTTATGGAGGAGCTAGATGACTAAAGAGGAAATAATAAATTACTGTCTGACTTATCCCGACGTTTATAAAGACTACCCCTTTGACGAAAAATGGACTGTAATACTTTGCGATGCTTTACAAGCATGATGGTCACCTTTGCATCAACCTCAAATGTGAGCCGAGTCGAGCCGATTTCCTACGCAGCATATTTAAAGAAGTTAAGCCGGGATATTATATGAATAAAGTGCATTGGAATACCGTTATTTTAGATGGTAACATGCAAGAGGATGATCTTTTTGATATGGTGCAACATAGCTTCCAACTGACGAAATCGAAGAAAAAAGGGGTATACCGGAGAAGGGAGCTACCTGCGGCTGGCTGAATGCTTCTGGCACAAGCTGGTGCTCGACCCGCTTAGCTCACAGGAAGACTGCCTGCAAGGAATTCATGCTAATACTCAAATTCCCAAGCTGATCGGACTTGCCAAAGAGTATGAGCTGACCAATGATCCGATGCGCCGGGCGACGGTGGAGTTTTTTTGGGAACGAGTGGTGGAGCATCATTCGTATGTCATTGGCGGGAACAGCTTTGGAGAATATTTTGGAGCACCGGATGGCTTGAATGATCGCATCGGGCCGCATACGACGGAGACGTGCAATACCTATAATATGCTTAAGCTGACCAACCATCTCTTTCAATGAATGTATCCGCCAGGGAGGCGGACTTTTATGAACGGGCTCTGTTTAACCATATTTTGGCCTCGCAGGACCCGGTTTACGGGGGTGTGACGTATTTTCTGTCCCTGGCCATGGGCGGACACAAGCATTTTGAAAGCAAATTTGATGATTTTACATGCTGTGTCGGCACAGGGATGGAGAACCATGCAAGCTACGGCAGCGGTATTTATTTTCACGATCACAATAAACTGTATGTCAATCAATTCATCGCTTCCACACTGGAATGGCAAGAAGCAGGAGTTACGTTAAAACAGATCACCTCCTATCCGGACACGGATCATACCAAGCTGGAAATTCAATGCGATCAACCTGCACCATTCATGCTGCTCATCCGCTATCCTTATTGGGCTGAAAAAGGGATGACTATCCGTGTGAATGGCAAGGAACAAGCAGTCGTGTCAGAACCGGGCAGCTTCGTATCTATCGCTAGAACGTGGATAGACGGTGATATTGTCGAGGTGGAGCTTCCGATGTCGCTGAGACTGGAGCCGATGCCGGATAACCCGGACCGGGCGGCTGTCATGTATGGACCGCTGGTGCTGGCAGGCGACCTCGGGCCCATAGATGATCCAAAGGCCAAGGATTTCCTCTACACACCGGTATTCATACCTGAGTCGGGGGAACTGGATGCCTGGATACAGCCGGTGGAGGGCAAAACGAATACATTCCACACCTTGAATGCCGGGCATCCCCGGGACGTGGAATTGTCTCCTCTGTATAAAATACACGACCGTACTTATTCGGTGTATGGGGACATTTTTACGAAGGAGACATGGCAGGAGGCAGAAAAGGAATATACGGCGGCACGCGAAAAGCTGGCGATTCTGGAGCAGTGTACGATTGACTTTGCCCAGCCTGGAGAAATGCAGCCGGAGCGGGATCATAACTTTCAGGGGGATGCTTCCACCCGCACCGGATATGTAAGCAACCGACCTTACCGAAATGCGGGCATTGACGGCTGGTTCTCTTTGGATTTGCAAACAGATCCGACTGCTCCGATGCTGCTCGTTATCACCTACACGGCCACGCTGGAAATGCCCAACTGTGGTTTTGACATTTTGATTAACGGTCATCCGCTTGAGCATTTTAGTGAAGGCTTTGATGAGGCCGATAAGTTTTACAACGTAAATGCCGCCATTCCGGCTGCATATTTGGAGGGTAAGGACATAGCGAAAGTGACCTTTAAGGCCAAGCCGGGACAGCGTATCCGCAGATTGTTTGGGCTGAGAATGGTCAATAAAGAGGTGTATGAGCAGCTCTATCAGGCGGGTAACTAGCGTGATAGCGGATGGATGCCCTTTGAGATGCTTTGTGAGTAAAAGTAACGTTTGATTTTTAATAGATTATGATTTATGATGTAAGAAATATTGGATGATGTTGGAACAATGTTGTTATGAACTGATTTATTCATAGTCGTTTGCGCGTGAAGCACACGGGCTGTTTCTTCCTTAACTGGGGAGAGGCAGTCCTTTTTTGTTGTTTTAGTACATTTTTGCCTACTCCGTTTTTTATATTCACTTTTTCGAGTTCAGCGATAGAGATTGGGATGGCTTTTTTCAAAATGTCTATATGTTAGAAGTTTTCCTTATAGATTTTGTAATAAGGAAACCATATAATATATAAGTTGTATCCAGTATTTTCCGAAAGTGGGGATGCAATAAGTATATGAGAGTAGGGTTGATATACATAGTTTAGAGTACTAGCAGACAAAGGGGATAGAGAGATGAGTATAAAAAAATGGATGTTGAGTTTGACCGCAGTTACGTTGCTATGGGGCGCGACAAGTACAATTCCAACGACGGAGGCGGCAAACAGCCCCCAACCGATTGAGGTCTTGTTAAATGCGAAAAAGATACAGTTCCCGGATGCTAAACCCTTTCAGGATAGTAACGATTACGTGATGGTTCCTATTCGTTTTGTATCCGAAGCCTTGGGGGCCAAGGTTGGTTGGGAAAAAGCAGGCGGTCAATTGGCTGTGTCGATCAAAAATGATGCACATGCCGTTAGCATGACGGTCGGACAAAACACTGCCACTGTGGACGGACAGACCAAAACATACGAAACGAAGATTATTTTGAAGCAGAACCGTACTTTTGTGCCGCTCCGGTTAGTAAGTGAAGGCTTGGGCCAGACGGTGGAGTGGGATAAGATCAGCCGCTGGGTCTGGATCGGGAAGAAGGAAATTGCTGAGCTGGAGACTAAAGGACAGCAGGTAAGCATTGAACCTTACAAAAAAACTATTGGATCTATACCAGCCCTTTTGAACGATGATCTTGGTAAGCCATATGACAAAGTTTTGATTTTTAAGCAATCTGACTTGCCTATCAAGCTGTTTAGGGATATTTATTCTGTTGAGCCGTACACTACTCCAGATGGTGTGCCTTACCTGCGTATGAGAGTTAAAACGAAGTCTACGGCAGGAGGGATTTTTTACATGACGAAGAACAAGGATGCACGTCTCCGTCCTCCGCTTAATGAAATGATGCATAACAATGGGGACGGTACAAAGATGATCTATTACCCAATTTATTCGTCTGGAGACGAACTCTTTCAAGGTATACAAAATTATAAATCCTTCAAGCTACAAGACATTGAGTACATCGGATTTCGTTTGCAAGGTGATGGCTATATTCCTATGATGGTTAACCCGTGGAAAGGTAATTAGCGCATGAAGAAGACACAACGCGTTCTAGCTGTATTGCTGGTGGGGATACTGCTACTATTGCAGATCCCACCTTTTTCTTTTCCGACGAACAAGGCGGAAGCCGAGACGGAAATTACGCCGCTGTCTTACTTTGCAGACAAAAATGACCGCTATTTTGTCGGCATGATGTACTTCGACATGTGGAAAAACACCGCAGGTGTTTGGGTCACAGATGGCGGAAAACAGCCTGAAAAGAACATGCAAGGTAAAGCCACTTTTACCTACAAATTTAATTTCCCAGGCCGAAAGATCAAGAATGTAACGGCTCGTCTGTACACGGCTAGTGACAATAGGGAGTATTTTACAAAATCACGATCTGACCTTTATCAAGACTATTCGGATTACATGAGTAAAGGCACACAAAATTCAGATATTTGGCCCTTCCAGAAGCAAGGGGTTGGAACGGACACAACTATTATTCCAATCACGGTAAACATGATGCTGAATGCGAATGTCCAAGCACGTAATATCAAAGCCGAGAGCTGCCCCACCTGCGCCAAAGAAGTAGAAGCTTGGCGCATCTACCAGCCCATCCTGTTCAAAATCGAACTGGAGAGCAGCCTAATCGTCAAGCATTTTACCACTGATGGAAAATCGCTTAACAACGTTTTTACACCAGTTGAAGATGAACTAAAACCTGATCAACCGTATGATTTCATCCCACCAACCAATCCTAAATATGAATATGTGGGTTACAAGAAAAGCACGACGGGTAAACCGCCGAGCGGAGATATTTTGCCGGGCATTGTACCCGGGTTTACGTATGATGGTTCTTTTGAGCAGTTTACCGCTTATTTGTATTACAAAGAAGGTCAGGGCTGTCCTAAACCTGGAGAAAGCCAAGAGGGCTCACCCTCAGATTGCCAAGGCGAGGAACAGCCGATGAAAGGTGTTGTCTGCTCTCGCCCGGTACCTGGCTTGCGCTTGGAAACTACCGAGCTGGACCCGACAGTATCTGCCGTTATCAAAGCAGACCAGCGTGGCCGGGAACAGTTTGACGTGTCCAAAGGTATTCCAACATCTGAGAGCCTGTACGGTCATGTACAAGCCAAGAGATACCTTTTCCAGCATAAGTTTGTAAACATGACAGGTCAGTGTACATATACGGTGAATGTAAAACGGGAATATCGGTTAAGCTGGCGGCCCAAGAAAAAATCTACGCGGAGAGAAACTGTGAAAAAAACCTATACCTACAAAATCGTACGTCCGTACTCTTTTTGGAAGATAGACAACTTGGAGGTGTACGGTATCAGGGAAGCTACGCTCCGAAATTATGCGTTACTTAATGAAACAATCACCATTCGTCCGCAATCCTATACCTTACCTTCATATGCCGCAGCGACCATGGGCAACTTTTATCCGCCCCCTGCACCGGGAACCGTGGATGCTGGTAGTCGCAGCAAAAGTGGAGGCAGCAGCAAGCCGAGTGTACCTGACGAACGCAGTACACTACAATCCAAGGCAGAGGGGGCTGTTAAGGAAGTCGAAGTGGAGAACGATACCCTGACCTTTGAGAACAGGACCATCATGAATCCGCAGCGCGTGAAGGTAAATGGACCCAAGCCGGGTGTTATTCCTTCTTCCGGGGCGATTGGCCCGGATGTGCTATACAGTCCGGGGCATATGATTGATCAGCACAAGATAAATAAGCCCAATACGGCTAGCAGCGGTGACATTACCTTCGCTATTCTCAAAGGGAATATCAATGGTGGTGCGGATAAGACGTTTTCGATACAGGGGATTAACACGGTGACTGTCCACACTCCCGTCGTGAATCTTTCCAGCGTGTCGGATGATGCTGCTCATAACCAGAAAACCAAGCCTACGAAGGGGCGATCGGCACTTATTTTGGAGCGTCCTTTCCAGGTGAGAATTTCGACCTCAGGCCCACATTTGAATATTCCCGGCTACGGGAACCGGGAATATGCCAAATATGTACGAACTAAGCAGGTGCGATTCCCGTTCGATGTGTACGATAAAGGAAAGACAAAATTTTATCCGCGAGGTACCTGGATTGACATTCCGGTGCTGCAACTGGATACAGACTTTTATTTACCGGTATGGGTGGATGAAGGCAACTACACAGTCGAGTTCCGTACCATTGCTGAAAATGCACCAGGCGGGTTCACCGAACAGCGTCATGCCAATATGGATCTTGCTCATCATGTTGCCAATGATGTGGTCAACATTGAAGTTATCGGACGGATGTATGATTTTCATATCACCGATATTGCCGATTATCATTGGGAGCGGGTATTTCGTCAGCACAAGGGAAGCCTGCTGCATAGCGGTCTGTCCTACTGGACAGGGCTAGGCGGCATCGACGGATTGCCAAGGGGAAATCCGGAGCCGTTTACCCTGCCTGTACGTCCCGGCAGTCATCCGCATGAGGGCTACCAAAATGTGGCGGTCAAGACAGGCTATCATTTCAAGTTTGATCTCAAAACTAAAGGTAATATGTTCAGCGCCAAGGATGGTATCCGCATTACGCCCTCATTTTATTGGGTGAGCAAAGATGGGCGACAGCGGGAAGAGGTGGATCTGTATACGCATTCCGGCAGCCGAAAATTTATCCGTGTGGGATCGGCAGAGGACCGGGAGAAACGATATGTTATTTTGAATGAGCGGCTGCGAAGTGTCCCCATAGAGGAAATGCAGGATACAGCAGCCTACCAATATCAACATGAACTGAGTGAAGTAGAGCGGATCCAGTTAACGCTGGAACGTTATGTAGCGCTATATGCCCAGTGTATTGCACGCAGCAAGACGTGGATTGGCCGCTACGATTGGCTAGTGCTGCCCGCGGCGGTCCGTACCTTAATCGGTCCGAAGACAGACCTGCCGGATGGGGTTGATGTCGACCGTGCCAATGCGGCGATTCAGCGCTGGTATGGCGAATATAGCCTGCCTGCCGATGTGTACGCCGTCACCAAAGGGACGGATCTACGTAATGAAAGCCGTCAGCGAGAGCTAAACGAGCATACGGATATATTTAAGAAAACGGGCTTTATCGTCGTCCGCTTCAATTTGGAATCACTTCGTCAGGGGGACACGGAGCATCCACATTTGCAATATATCAATGGTCCGTTGCTGAACCAATGGCAGCTGGAGGGGTATCGCAGAGAGGTAAAAGACTCATACGGACATGCCTTTCATTTACAGGATGGGGATGTTGTGTTTTATCATGCAGACCAGTCCAGTCGGGATGATTTCAGTTCATTTGTCCCTCACTAATCGGGAGGATCATACAAATCAAGAATGACCTGAATCTCTTCTTAATGATTGACAAGCGCAAGTTTGTCAAGCCCTGTTCGGAGTGTTTAGTCGGTTTCCAGTTTCCCTACCTGGTCATATGCAGTGGAAGCGAGCATTTGGGCCACTCCGACATGTGAAACAGTAAGCCTAGCATATGTTAAGTGAACAAAATGAGCAAGCCTGGATTCTCATCCAGGCTTGCTCAT